>NZ_JAUBTN010000032.1:0-72138 GCF_036705055.1 Microcoleus sp. CZ3-B2
CAGATTGTGGCAGTTAGCAAGGTAGGAATCATCAAGACGCCGAACCAACCTACATAGAGGCGGTTGTCGGTCGATGTTACCCAGTTACAAAACTGGTCCCACAGGTTGGCGCTTTCGCGCTGCTGTAAGGTGGCTGTCATGTGTTTATGATTGCGTTATTTGGTTTTCAATGTTCGTGACGGCTTTGTGTTCCGCCATGTATATAAATATAAAGCATATTCTCAGCTTTGTAAAGGTCTGTAACGACAGTTAAACTTATGAAATTTATAATTTTAACTTATTGATTTGAAGAAAATGGGGTAAATAGGCAAGAATCCACAAAAAAACAGGAAAAGCCTGGAAGCTTGTCGCCTTCAGGCATGGAAATATTAAGATACAGACTTTTGTTGGCTGGGTATCATCACCAGCGCCCAGTAGGGAACCTCAGCCGGATCGACATCGGCGATCGCCTTAATTCGCTGATTTGGCATAGTTGCCCGTTCTATATATAGTGCGCGATCGAACTGTCCCAACTCAATCAGCACCTCCCGGACTTTCGCAAAGTGCCTCCCCAGCTTAATAATCACAGCAGCATCAACCAGCGCCAGCCGATCGCGCAAAGTCTCCGCATCCAGCGTCGCAGGCATAATACTTAACACATCGTTACGATAAGTTAACGGTACTCCCAGGGCACTCGCACTCGCCATAGTCGAAGAAATTCCCGGCACAACTTCGGTAGTAAACTTTCCCGACAAACGGTTGAACAAATACATAAACGAGCCGTAGAGAAAAGGCTCACCCTCGCACAAAACCGCCACATCCCGGCCCTCAGTGAGGTGGGCGGCAATTTTCTCGGCAGCAACATCATAATAAGGTTGCGACGATCGCGTCGGACTAAAAGGCAACGGCATCGGAATCTCAATTTGTTCTGGACGCAAATAATCTGCGACGATCGCCCGCGCCAGCACCTTACCATTTTCCATCGCCGGATATGCAATGACCGGCACCGACTGCAAAATCCGATAAGCTTTCAAAGTAATCAATTCCGGATCGCCAGGGCCGATGCCCAATCCGTACAATTTACCAGCAGTCTCAGTCATAATTCGTCCTCTTTAGCTAAAGCATTCACGGCCGCCGTTGCCATTGCACTGCCACCGCGCCGCCCCTGCAGCGCGATAAATGGCACTCCCCGACTGTTGGCTGCGAGTTCGGCTTTAGATTCCGCCGCCCCCACAAATCCTACCGGGAAACCGAGAATCAAGGCAGGTTTGGGGGCTCCAGCATCCAGCATTTCCAGCAGTCGGAACAAAGCAGTCGGGGCATTGCCAATGGCCACCACCGCACCATCTAAGTTATCTAGCCACAAATCCAGTGCCGCAGCCGATCGAGTATTGCCGATTTGGCGCGCCAACTCCGGGACATCGGGATGCCAGAGGGTGCAAATCACCTGATTGTTAGCGGGAAGTCGCTTGCGGGTGATGCCTTCGGCTATCATTCGGGCGTCGCACAAAATCGGCGCGCCTGCTGCGAGGGCTTGACGCCCGCAGGTGGCGGCACTGGGGGAAGCTGCTAAATCTTTAACAATATCTGTCATTCCGCAACTGTGAATTAGTCGCACGGCGACTGTTTCTAAGTCTGCTGGTAGGCTTGACAAGTCTGCTTCGGCGCGGATTGTGGCGAAGGATTTTGTGTAGATTTCTGTTCCGTCTCGGATGTAGTCAATCATTAAAATAATTGGGAATTGGGAATTGGGAATTGGGAATTGGGAATTGGGCATTGGGAATTGGGCATTGGGAATTAAAAGACTGTACTTAACTTTATTTGAAATTGTTATTATGGGTAGTTTGTTTGATTGGTAAAATAGGTTTTTTAAATGAACCGCGAAGGCGCGAAGGGCGCAAAGGAAGAAAGAGAAGGGGAAATGATTACAATTTTTCGGTTTTAATGATTTTCTGATCTCAGTAATTTCTGCAATTTGTCGATCGCCCATCGATCGCAAAATTCGCCGAATGACTCGCCCGGTTCTCGAAGTTGGTGGTAGGCGCGCAGCATTTTTTCGATCGCGCGGGGCATTTCGGCTACAGTCACGGCGGGGAAGATTTGCCGTCCAAAGGGCTGGTCTTTTTTACCTACATAAATGTTGTAACCTGCGATCGTCTGGTTTCCCTGCTCAATCTGAATTCCTATTAGGGTGATGTCTATTGGCTGGTGTTGGGCGCAGGATTTTTCGCAGCCGCTGAAATGTATGTTTATCGATCGGTCGATGGTCAGTTTTTGCGCTACATCCCTTGCCATTGTTAGGGCGTGACTTTGAGTATCTGTCGCCGCTGACGCGCAGCCGCTGCTACCGGCGCAAGCAACTAAGCAGGAATCTAGATTAGTTGCGGATGAATGCAATCCTAAATCGGCGATTTGCTGTTTGACCTCAAAAACTTGGGAGTTGGGGATGTCGGAAATCAGCAGATTTTGCCACGGTGTAAGCCTCAGAGTGCCGTTGGCGAGATTTTGGGCTAAGTTTGCCAAATTCCGCAGTTGCTTTGATTCTAGCTTGCCTAGAGGCAGGGCAATGCCGATGTAGGAGAAATCCGACTGTTGCTGACGGTGGATGCCGAGATTGGCGTTGGGTTCGATCGCCTTTTCTGAAAGTTCGATCGCGCTTCGCCCCAAGGGAAACGGCAATTTTGTCTCTACTTTTTCGAGATAATTTTCAACGCCCCAATCGGCTAGCAAGTGCCGCAATCGCGGTTTTTTGCCATCAATTCGCGGTCGATTTTTGGTGTATTCCAGATAGATATTAGCGAGGGCTGCTAATACTAAAATAGTTTGAGATTGTTCGATAATAATTCCTGTGTTTCCGTTCAAATAGAGGCGAAAAACTATTTCAAAATTGGTCGAACTCCTTTCTGCCACTAATAAAATATCGTTCCGTAAATTGCGGATTGAAACTAATTCTCCGCCATCAAAACCAATGCTGAATTTAGCCGAAAGTTCTGCTAATTCGGGATGTGTTTGCAGGTCATCATCCCAAGCTTTCACTAAGGGGCGAGTATCGAGTAACTGCTGTCGGTCGATTCCTGCTGTCGGGCTTGCCATCATATTGCGAATCGGGTCAACTTCAACGCGGCGAGACGCTAATCCCAATTCCTGCAAATCTTGCCAAACTTCTGGGGGAATTTCCGAGTGCAATTTTCGGATTTGCAAATTTGCCCGATTTGTGATTTGCAAACAGCCGGTACTGTAGCGATCGACTAAATTGGCGATCGACCAACATTGCTGTACGCTTAAAATTCCCCCCGGAATCCGCATCCTCGATAAAACTCCGTCGCGGGCGCGGGAACCGTAAAATAGGCCGGGACAAGTTGGTAAATCAGTCAAAACTAACAAATAATCTCCTCCCCGTGCGACGCAGGGAATGTAAAGTAAACTTCCTGAAACCGGCATTCTGACTTTCACAGTTGCGGCACAGCGCCGGAATTGCACCGGACTTTCCCGCTTTCAGGTTTAAGAAATGTATCACAAGTCGATCGCCCGCCGCTTAAATTCTCAATTTTCTTAACAAATGCCCGCTAATTTTGTATAGTTTTCAGAGGAATAGCGAGAAATCGGCTTTTTTACAAAAATATAAAGGTTGCAGACGGCTGATTCCCGAAAAAAAACAATTTATCTAGTGAAAATGCACCCAAGAGTGAGTTAAAATAATGACTCGCTGGTCCCAATTAATCAATCCGAAAAACAGTGCAAGTGCAGTTCCCTAGCACAGCCACAATAGATTTTTTTAAATTTTCATCTGCGTGCATCCCTGTCGATCGGCCTGACATCTGCAGTTGACCTCTTTATCAAAAAAATATCCAATAAATACTGTAAATTTAATCTCATATTATTGTTGAAAATTGATAAATCGTAATTACCTTGGCGCAATGCACAAATGGCTTTCGGTGGTGGGAATTGGCGAAGATGGACTTTCGGGATTGAGCTCGATCGCCCGATCGTTATTCGATCAATCTAAAATCGTTGTCGGGGGCGCGCGCCACCTCGCAATGCTACCAACAGACGACACCCGCGAAAAATTAGTTTGGGCTTCACCCCTACAAACAACAGTTGACAGCATCATCAGCCGTCGCCCAGAGTCTGTTTGCGTGCTCGCAAGTGGCGATCCGATGTGTCACGGGATTGGTGTCACGCTGTCGCGCCAAATTCCGATTTCAGAAATGATTGTGATTCCCGCAGCATCGGCTTTTAGTCTTGCTTGCGCGCGTTTGGGTTGGGCGCTGGCGGATGTTGAGACTTTTAGTTTAACAAATCGCCCCATCGCCTCGATCGCCCTTGCTTTGTCTCCCGGCGCGCGCTTGCTGGTGTTGAGTGCCGATCGGCACACGCCGGGAAAGGTCGCCGGTTTGTTGACTGAGCGGGGGTTTGGCAGCAGTTTGATGACTGTGTTCGAGCGGATGGGGTCGGAGGCGGAACGGCGGATCGAGGGGGTTGCAGCGGCTTGGAATGGGGCGGATTTGGCGGATTTGAATGCGATCGCGATCGCAGTTGCAGCCGATCGACAAACTCTTATCCTCCCTCGAACTGCGGGTTTACCGGATGCTGCGTATCGCCACGACGGACAGTTGACTAAACGGGAGGTTCGAGCCGTTACTCTGTCTGCGTTAGCGCCGATTCCGGGGGAGTTGCTTTGGGATGTGGGGGCGGGCTGCGGCTCGATCGCGATTGAGTGGATGCGGAGTCATCGGAGTTGTCGGGCGATCGCGATCGAACGCCATCCGACTCGACTGCAATACATCGCCGAAAATGCCTCTAATTTGGGTGTTCCCGAACTCAAAATCGTTGACGGAGAAGCGCCCGCTGCTTTGGCAAATTTGCCGCAACCGGATGCAATTTTCATCGGTGGCGGTGTCACCGCAGAGGCTTTGCTAGAAAATTGTTGGAATGCTTTAGGTGAAGGTGGCCGATTAGTTGTGAATGCGGTAACGATTGAAAGCGAATTGAAAGTTTTGCAGTGGCATTCTTTGCACGGCGGGGAATTAATTAGAATTGGGATTCAGCGAGTGGGGGCGATCGGTTCTTTTCAGGGTTGGAAACCGCTTGCACCGGTGACTCAGTGGGCGGTAGTTAAGGGTTGAAAGGTAATAAAAACGAGATTCAATATCAAGAATATTATCCCGCAATTGCGATAAAATTCTATGTCACGGTACCCCGCTCCGTCCGAGGCCAGAGTCAGGACACTTGCAGTCAGATCAAATAATCCCCGATCTTCTATTTAGAAATACTTTGGTGACATTTGAGTTCATAGTAGATGGGCCACCCGTATCACAACAAGCTCGCAGACGAGATCGTCTTAAAGCTTGGAAAATGACGGTGAGGCAAGAGGCTGAAAAATACTGGTCTTCAGAGCAAAAAATAGCTACCGGGCTCGTTATGCTCCAGATAACTTATTTCTACGATTCTGTTAAAATTGATGTGGACAACATAGTAAAGCCAATTCAAGATGCAATTATCGGGCTAGCCTATGTCGATGACGATCAAGTAACTGATGTCCTAGCCCGCAAGAGGAATTTATCAGGTAACTTTAAAGTAGAAAATATGACCTTAATCCTAGCGGAAGGATTTGCCCGTGGCAATGAATTCTTGCACATTGTCGTAATTGATGCTCCTGATCAAGAGGTACTGACATGATGGCAACTTCAACTGCAAACATAGAAAGAGAGCGACTGTTAAAACTAGCAGAGGAGTATCGTGAGAAAGGTTATGAAATTTCATTTCATCCAAACTCTGAAGATTTACCGGACTTCCTTAAAAGCTATCGCCCGGATCTGATAGTGCGTCGGGGGGAAGAGTCAGTGGTTATTGCAGTCAAGTCACGCGCTTCACTCAACTCACCCTCTAGCACATATCTACGCAATTTAGCCCAAGCAGTAGCAGAAAATCCTGGTTGGAGGTTTGAGTTAGTGATGACTAACTCGGAGGATGCAGTCGAGCTTCCCAAAGCTGAGGATTCTTTTCAAGAGCATGAAATAGAGTTAGGTTTACAAGTTGCTAAGCAACTTGTCACACAACATTTAGAGTCAGCCATGCTATATTCTTGGTCTTTAGTTGAGGCAACTTTGAGGATTGTTGCCCAGAAAGAAGAGCTAAGTTTGCAAAGATTAGATCCGCTTTATTTAGTGAAACAACTGACGGTGGAGGGCGTGATTTCTAAATCTGAATATCAGTTATTAATGAATGCGCGTTCTTTGCGTAACTCTATTGCTCATGGGTTTAAAACGACACAACTTACGAAAAAATCTGTGTGTGAACTGATTGAGGTTACAGAGCAACTATTGAAAGGTTTGCATACTGGCGATGGAGCAGGCTAAAATTTTAAAAAGCACAAAAATTACGTAATTTTTCAAACAAATAGGTTGGGTTTAACGCAATTAAACCCAACCTATTAATTCAATGAGACTTCAGAATTTAACCTTGATTTACCACTGTCGGTTTTAAACTATTCTGCGATTCAGAAATGCGATCGACCATAGCAGCATTTACCACAGATTCCTGAATCGGTTTCCGGGCTTCAATTAAACCCAAAGCTTTCGTAACACCTTCGGGTAAAATCACCACTAAACTGCCAGCGGGCGCTTCGTCTAGGGCTTTGTTAACCGCCGTTGTTTCGTCGAGAATCAACTCGTATTGAACTTTAGACCGATCGCCCGTGCGGGCAGAAATCCCGTCTGCAATCCCTTGGCAAATTAACTTCGCCACCACACCCGGTTCTCGCCCGCGCCTGTCAATATCTTCTTTGACAATAATGCGATCGAACATTTCGGCCGAAAGTTGGCCCAGCGTCACAAAATCTTCATCTCGCCTGTCCCCCGGCGCACCCACTACCCCGATCCGCATTCCCGGCCAATTCTGCACGAAACAGCCCAAAGCTTTGTAGCTGTGGGGGTTGTGGGCGTAGTCCAGCAAAGCGTGATAGCTGCCCAAATTAAACAAATTCATCCTTCCGGGAGTTTGACCTACCGATGCCTGAAAGCTTGACAAAGCTGCCCGAATATCTTCTATTTTCAATCCTTGGGCAAAAGCCGCCAGACAAGCTGCTAAAGCATTGGCAATCATAAACGGCGCGCGCCCGCCCATCGTCAGCGGCACGTTCACAGCCTGCTCGATTCTCAGCGTCCAATCGCCTTTCAAAATCGATAAATACCCATTTTCGTAAATTGCAGCCAGCCCGCCCGCAGCGGTATGTTTGGCAACCAGTTCGTTTTCCGGGTTCATCGAAAAATATGCAATCTGAGCCTTGACACGCTGCGCCATTTGTGCTACTAGCGGATCGTCTGCATTTAACACTGCATAGCCTTTGGGCATTACCGACTCTACGAGGACACTCTTGAGTTTGGCGAGTTGTTCCACGGTGTCGATGTCGCCAATTCCCAAATGATCGGCTGCGACGTTCAAGACTACGCCGACATCGCACTGATTGAAGCCCAAGCCCGATCGCAAAATTCCACCTCTAGCCGTTTCCAGCACCGCCACTTCCACCGTCGGATCGGACAAAATCAAGTGAGCGCTTTGCGGCCCGGTATTATCTCCGCTTTCAACCAAATAATCGCCGATGTAAGTGCCGTCGGTAGTCGTGTAGCCGGTAATTTGACCAGTCTGCTTGAGAATGTGGGCCAGCAGGCGAGTTGTTGTAGTTTTGCCGTTGGTTCCAGTCACGGCTAAAATCGGCACCCGGCTGTGTTGAGGCGAGGGGAAAAGCATATCGAAGACTGCGCCGGCAACGTTGCGGGGCAAACCCTGACTCGGGGCGACGTGCATTCTGAAACCCGGTGCTGCGTTGACTTCGACGATCACGCCGTTCGTATCCCGCAGGGGCACAGAAATATCGTCTGTTACTACGTCAATGCCGGCGATGTCCAAACCGATGATTTTGGCCACTCTGGAAAACAGCCAGACGTTTTCTGGGTGAATTTCGTCGGTGCGATCGACTGCAATGCCACCGGTACTCAAATTTGCTGTGGCGCGCAAAAATACTCTTTCGCCGGCCGGCACTACCGAGTCCATCGCGTAGCCTTGTTTTTGCAGCAAATCGAGGGTCAATTTGTCGATCGTGATCCGGGTGAGTACGTTGTCGTGTCCGTCTCCCCGCTGCGGATCGCGGTTGACTTCTGCAACGAGCTGTTCTACTGTATCCCTGCCGTTACCCACAACGTTAGCGGGGACTCGTTCTGCGACTGCTACGACTTGTCCGTTGACTACTAACACTCTGTGGTCGCGGCCGGTGTAGTAGCGCTCGACAATGATGCTTTTTGTTTTTGAGGCGGCGCTGGCTAAGTCGTAGGCTTCTTCTGCTACTTCCCAGGAGTTGATGTCGATTGTGATCCCGCGGCCGTGGTTGCCGTCTAGAGGTTTGAGGACGATCGGAAAACCGCCCACATCTTCGATCGCCCCCTGCAGTTCGTCCAAATAATGAATCACTGTCCCTCTCGGCACCGGCACGCCGGCAGCGCCCAGAATATTTTTGGTACCTTCCTTGTCGCAGGCTAGTTCTACCCCCAAAACTCCCGTGCGGTTGGTCAGAGTTGCCTGAATCCGCTTTTGATGAACTCCGTAGCCTAGTTGAATCATAAACCGGGCGCCCAAGGGCAGCCAGGGAATCCCGCGCGCTTCTGCTTCCTTGATCAGGGTTTCGGTACTCGGCCCGAGGGCTGCAGACAAAGCAAACTCTCTGAGGTCTTTCAAATCTTGCGCTAATTCCGCCGCAGAATAAGAGCCTGTATCGGCAATGCTCTGGCACATCCGCACCCCCGCCCTGGCTGCATAGCGACCTGCTTGTTCGTTTTGATACTCGATTACTACTTGGTAAATCCCTGGTGTGGCAGTCTCGCGGGTGCGACCGAATCCGGCGGGCATTCCTGCCATTTCCTGAAGTTCTAGGGCTACGTGTTCGATTACGTGTCCCATCATTGTGCCTTCTCGCACCCGTTCCAGGAAGCCTCCCCGATGGCCGGGAGAACAGTGATGGTCGTCCAAACTCGGAAGTGCTGCGGTCAAGCCTTCGTAGAAGCCTGGAATTTCAGATGTGGTTTTATCTGCCAACTCCTCTAAATCCAGACGCATGAGTACGAGTTTGTGGCGTCGGATGCTCCAGTAGTTGGGGCCGCGTAAGGTCTGGATTTTAAGTATTTTCATCGCAGTTATAGGGGTATGGGGCGCGAAATCTTATAGGTAATTGCAGCATTTATTCAATTTGGAGCTTGATTGGACGATCGACTGTTCGCAGCGAACAGTTTGGCACTGAATTTCTAGTGATTAGCGGGAACATCAATCTTAGATTTTAGATATTTCGGCTTCGCGAGCGTACAAGTTTTAGATTTGAGATTTTAGGTTTATTCTACAGACAGATCGATCGTCTGGGAGATCCAACAAAATTCTCAAATCTGGGGTTCTCCACACTCATAGCGTCGCGGGCGCGATATCCGTTTTTGGGCCCGTCAGCGTTGAAAATTCATGGCAGAGCGATCGGCTCAAAACAAGCAAAAGTCAAGGTTCGGTAGAAACTAGAACGCAGAAGGTAGAATTATTTTGTTGATTCTACCTTCTGGGGTCAGCCCCTGGCTTCACGGCTAATCTATTGTATTGCTGCATCCATTATTTGACCGGAATGCCACCTAATTTCTGCCGAATCAATGACTCTAATATTCTGCATTAGGTTAGTTAGCTGTGCGACATTCCGAAGGCCAGCCCGACTCCGAACAAGCTGCCGATGCCATCGGTTTGCCTAGGGGCATATTGTAGCAATCGCCGTGACACAGCACGTGCAAGCGCATATTGAACAGACTTAAGGGTTCTGTCGCTCCTACTTGAGACTCGTTGGTATAAAAGTTTTCCCGAGAATCAACAATAGTCACAGTGCCTTTACCGAGAACTTTCAGAGTATCGTCTCCCTCAAATAAGGCGCAGGTGTCTTCGTCAATACCAATAGCGAGGCGATCGGGATAGCAAGCCACAGCCGACAGCAAGCGAGCCATGCGGTTTCGGTTGTGAAAATGCTGATCGACGATAATCTCTGGAATAATGTTAAGTCCGTTTGCCATATCTACTAAGGAACGATTCGGCGACGCGCCGCTTCCCCCACCTGCAATCATGTGATATCCCATCACTGCAGCACCCGCGCTGGTGCCGGCGAGGGTAATCTTGCCTTCTTGAGCTTCTTTGCGAATTTTCTCCATCAGCGGGGTGTCCGCCAGTAGCCCGCAGAGCCGCAGTTGGTCGCCACCTGTGATGAATACCCCCGTACAGTCTTCTAAATAATCTTTCCAGACGGGATTTTCTGCTTGTTGGCGTTCGCGGATGTCCACTACTTTGACAGCACTAACGCCCATTTCGTCAAATATAGTGCGGTAGCGGTTGCTCGTTCCTTCGGGGTCTCGCGAAGCGCAAGGAACGATCGCCAGCCGAGCGTTTGTCCCCCCAGCACGGCAAAAAAAGGTATTCAGAATCTCTCGCCCGTGAACTTTGTCTTCGGCTCCTCCGATGACCATAATCGAGGTTTTGATGCGCTGGGGAAGATTTTGTTCGAGGGCTGGAGATGTCAACTGCTGCATGGTGTGTCTTCCTCTGGTGGATGTGAAATTCAATTTTGCTGTGGTTGTGGGTAGAATTGGGCTTTTTAAGAGTAAATATTTTTTTGTAGCAGTGATGTGCGGGCGGCGTAACTATCCCGAGCCAGAATCGCCTCACGCGCGATCGGGCAGTTTGGGGGCGAGTTTACTCGATCCGCTGTCCTGAGAACTGATTATTTTTGTACAACAAAACCGGACACCAGACAAAGGAAGAGGATTTAACTTGCAAAAATTCTCACAAATTATAAGAAATTATAAATAATAATGCAATTACTGAAAACGGATACCCCTCTAAGGGTCAAACTAGAGGAGATGTATCAATAAATTCCAATTATTTTGCGATTTGACGTTGTAACTCTATTTCCAGAATTTTTTCTCGCTCCCCTAGCATCGGGACTGATGGGCAAAGCCTTAGCTAAAAAGATTGCTGAGGTGAATTTTGTCAATCCCCGCGATTTTACCACAGACAAGCACCAGCGAGTGGATGATGAGCCTTACGGGGGCGGAGTGGGGATGCTGATGAAGCCGGAACCGATTTTTGCGGCGGTGGAGTCGCTACCTGTGTTACCGAGGCGCGAGGTGATTTTGCTGACTCCGCAGGGCGAACCGATGCAGCAGCCGATGTTTCGGGAGTTCGCCACCGATCGCGATCAGTTAGTGTTGATTTGCGGGCACTATGAAGGTGTGGACGATCGAGTCCTGCATTTGGTAACTCGCGAAGTGTCTCTAGGCGATTTTGTGCTCACCGGGGGCGAAATTCCGGCTTTGGCTTTGATTAATGGGGTTTTGCGATTGCTGCGGGGAACTGTAGCAAAGGAAGATTCGCTGAAGTTTGAGAGTTTTGAAGACGGACTTTTGGATTATCCGCAGTACACTCGACCGGCCGATTTCCGGGGATTGAAGGTTCCCGACGTATTGCTGTCTGGTAATCACGCAGAAATTGCTCGCTGGCGCAGGGAACAGCAAATTGAAAAAACTCGATCGCGCCGATCGGATTTGTACGATCGGTGGTTGGAGGAGAGGGGAGAATAAGGTTTGAGGAGGTAGCCGTTATTAGTTGGAGCTTCAGGGATGATTAGCACTTTAAAGCTAATAGAACTCCCCAGGCAGCACTAACTTACTGTTTTGCTTATTGAAGCTTTCAAGCCAACAGCCGCTAAAAGATGTCTTAGTCGATCGGTCTCACATTTAGTTCCGACAACAACAGAACCAGGCATCTTCTTTTTTAACATCATCGCTTCAGCTAATGACAATTCCATAGCCTGACGCAGGATTTTTGTTACAACTGTTGCACCTTGTTCTTTTTCCAATACAATCAAGTTCCAAGTCCCTTCTTTTGCTAAAATCTCTTTTCTCATTTCGTTAGGTATAGCATCAGTATTATCTAACTCGATTGCCTCCCCGCAATAAGGACAGCTATAAGATAGATGCCAGACAACTTTTTTGTCGAAGACAGACTGACCAACCGACATTTGTATGTCTTTGCTACAATTACCGCAAAGTCCGTAAATCAAGACCATTATTTTTCAGCTATCTCCTCACAAATATGAAATAATTGTTTTTTGCTATACTTCCCAAACCTAAATTTTACATGAACATCCGCATCGGTAACGGCTACGACATTCACTGCTTAGTTCCAGAACGCCCCCTAATCCTCGGCGGCGTACACATTCCCCACGAATTAGGCTTATTAGGACACAGCGACGCAGACGTGCTGACCCACGCGATTATGGACGCGATGCTGGGAGCTCTCAGCTTGGGAGATATCGGCCTGTATTTCCCGCCAACTGACCCAAAATGGAAAGGTGCAGACAGTCTAGTGTTGCTAGAACAAGTCAATCAGTTAATATTAGATAAAGGCTGGGAAATTGGCAATATTGACTCGGTGGTGGTGGCCGAACGTCCCAAGCTGAAACCGCATATTGAGCAAATGCGCGATCGGCTTTCTGGTGTTCTACAACTAAAACCAGACCAAGTAGGCATCAAAGCTACTACCAACGAAAAGTTAGGCCCTGTGGGGAGAGAAGAAGGAATCGCCGCCTACGCTGTAGTTTTGTTGATGCTAAAATAGAACTTTAATCTACGTTTTAGGAAGACCAAAACCATGCAAACTGAAACCTTGGATTTAGAGTTACCCATAGACGCGGATATTATCGCATTGGATAAGGACGATCGCACAGTCGTGCTCATCGAGGTTAAAATCATTCAAGCTCAAGAAGCAGCCGCCAAACAGAAAATTGTCGATCGCGCGATCGATTGGGTGAAAACAGCCCTATCAAAACTCTCAGAAACAAATGCGGTCATTCCTTATGCTATGTTTGTTGACCTCGAAGAAATTCTCGTTTTCAAATGGGACGGTACTCTTTTATCTGAAGCAGTTTTATGTTTAAGAACGGCTGACATCCTTCACTATTATGACTCAAAATTAGGCGACCAGCGGATATTTGAGCCATACTTAACTAGGCTGATTGAAGCATGGTTGCGTGACTTAGCTTATAATTGGAAGTCTGAGATTCCGCCAGCATCGGAACAGATAACAGCAATCGGTTTGCTACCGCTGCTAGCAGGTGGAACAACAAAGTCAAGGGTAGAAATTGGTGGTGATTTTATATATAGAAACTAACTTTTTGATGAGTATTGCTACAGGTCGCGATCCTGATGCCAATCACTTGTTACTGAGTGTCCCAACATCAGTCCGCATTGCCATACCTGCTATTTGCTGCATGGAAGCTCTCTCGGCTTTAGAAGACGAGATCAAGCGCCGCAACCGTTTTGCAGATGAACAGAAAAAACAAATTAGCCAGCTCAAGCGCGATCTTACTTCGCCTTATGCTAAGTCTCTTTTATTCCATGTAGAAGAGTCTTTGAATGAAAATGAAGGATTGCTCAATAATATTAAAGTACGTCTTTTTGAGGCTCTTGAATTATTAGCTGGCAATGTGGAGATGATTGAACTAACAGCAGATACACTGCAAGAAAGCTTGAATACAGTTTTCATTGAAGAAGATCCGACAGATAATTTGATTCTCCACTGCATCTTGAATCACGCACACTTACACACTCATGAAGTCAAGGTATTTTTGAGCAATAATACAAAAGAATTTAGTGTGCCGGAAGTTCAAGATGCTTTGCGAGAAGCAGGAATAACCAAGTATTTCTCGGTCACTAAAGATTTTCTAGGTTGGCTACAATCTCAGTCATAATCGCACGCAGATGCTACAGTAAATTATTATGAAAAATTTCTCTATTTTACATTCAAAGCGCCGCTGGTTGGCTATTTTGCTAGCTCTAATTGCCACTGTCTGTCTGTCTGCTTGTCGTCCCGCCCGATCGCAATTAACCAACAGACTCGTAGTTCCCACCCCCAGCGGCCCGTCTACCTTCAACTACCCGCTAAATCAGTCTGCATATAGCGTTTTTAGCTATATGTACGAGGGATTGATTAACGAAAACGGCTTGACATCGCAGCTAGAACCAGGTTTAGCAGAGTCCTGGGAAGTCTCTAAAGACGGCAAAAAGATTGTCTTCACTTTGCGAGAGGGATTGAAATGGTCTGACGGCGAACCCATGACAACAGATGACATTATCTTCAGTTATGAAAAGATTTATTTCAATGACAAAATCCCTAGCGGCTTGAAAGATACTCTGAGAGTTGGCATGAGTCGCCAATTCCCCAAACTCAAAAAAATTGACAGCCGCCGCGTAGAATTTTCCGTTGCAGAACCCTTTGCTCCTTTTATTAGATATGCTGGAGGAATCCCAATTTTACCAGCTCACATTTTACAGGAAGCTGTCAGCAATACCGATGCAGGTGGCAACTCCCAATTCCTGTCTACTTGGGGTACAAATACCGATCCGAAAAAAATTGTCGGTAACGGTCAGTACCGAATGCTCAGCTATACTCCCAATCAGCGCGTGGTTTTGGAACGAAATCCGTATTTTTGGCGCAAAGATGCTGAGGGAAATGCTCAGCCCTACATCCAGCAAATTGTTTGGCAAATTATCGAAAATAGCGATACTCAACTGCTGAATTTTCGATCGGGCGATTTGGATACTCTGGACGTGCAGCCGGAAGTGTTCCCTCTGTTGAAACGAGAGGAAAAACGCGGCAAATATACGGTTTTCAACGGCGGCCCGGACACTGGTAGTGTGTTTATGACCTTCAATCTGAATCAGGGGCGCAATGCTCAAAATCAGCCGTTTGTAGACCCGGTTAAGTCTCGCTGGTTTACCAATCAGGAATTTCGGCAGGCCGTAGCCTACGGTATAGACAGATCCGCCATGACTAACAATATCTATCGCGGACTTGGCGCGCCCCTGTATTCCCCAATTCCGGCACAAAGTCCCTTTTACTTGTCTCCAGAACAGGGATTAAAAACTTACGATTACGATCCGCAAAAATCGAAAGAGTTGCTGTTGAATGCTGGTTTTAAATATAATAGTAACGGCGAGTTGTTGGATGCTGAGGGCAACAAGGTTCGATTTACTTTGTTAATAGCGGCGGGAAAAAAAGTTCGGGAACAAATGGCAACGCAAATTAAGCAAGATTTGGGCAAACTGGGAATGCAAATTGACACGCAGTTCCTGAGTTTTAATACTTACGTGGAAAAGCTGCGCCTGACGCGGAATTGGGATACTTACCTCGGCGGTTTTACGGGAGGTACTGAACCGCACAGCGGCTACAATATTTGGTCTGTAAATGGGACATTGCACAGTTTCAACCAGGGCCCGCAAGCCGGAGAACCGCCGATTAATGGTTGGAAAGTGTACCAATGGGAGCAAAAAATTGATGACATTTACGTAAAGGCTTCTCAAGAGCTTGATGAGGCGAAGCGCAAGGAACTTTATGGGGAGGCGCAGCGGATTATTACGGAACAATTGCCTTTTATTTATATGGTAAATCCGCTAACTTTTGAGGCGGTGCGCGATCGCATTTCGGGAATTCGCTATAGTGCGATCGGCGGTGCTTTCTGGAATTTGTACGAGCTGAAAATGACAGAATAGTTATTGGTTAGTTGTTATTGGTTATTGGTTATTGGTTATTCGTTAGTTGTTGTTGGTTGTTGGTTATTGGTTATTCGTTAGTTGTTAGTTGTTGTTGGTTATTGGTTATTTGTTAGTTGTCATTGGCTATTGGTTATTAGTTACTAACAACTAACAACTAACAACTGACGACTGACGACTGACGACTAACAACTGACGACTAACAACTAACAACTAACAACTAACAACTGACAACTAACAACTAACAACTGACGACTAACAACTAACAACTAACAACTAACAACTAACAACTAACAACTAACAACTAACAACTAACAACTAACAACTGACAACTAACAACTGACAACTGACAACTAACAACTGACAACTAACAACTGACAACTGACTAATATTTATGCAACCTGAAATTTTACAAAAATTGCTCGAATCTGTGGCGGCGGGCGATGTAAGTCCCACCGCAGCTTTGGATAAATTAAAGCATTTTGACTTTCAACAAGTAGGTGATTTTGCCAAAATTGACCACCACCGCACTTTGAGAACAGGTTTTCCTGAAGTCATCTTGGGCCTAGGGAAAACACCAGACCAAATTGTTGAGATTGTCGAGGCGATGCGCGGGCGAAATCCTGTGGTGATGGCGACGCGAATTGAACCGGAAGTTTTCGAGCAATTGCAACAAAAAATACCCGATTTGTGCTACTACCAAAAGGCTCGAATTTGTGCAATTTCTGCTAATTCCCCAACTCCCCAGCATCCGGGTACTGTGACTATTATCAGTGCGGGAACGGCGGATTTGCCTGTGGCGGAAGAGGCGGCTGTGACGGCGGAACTTTGCGGTTTTGGGGTGCGGCGTTTGTGGGACGTGGGAGTTGCTGGAATTCACCGCTTGTTGAATAATCGGCACGTGATTGATGATGCTGATGTGTTGATTACGGTTGCTGGTATGGAGGGTGCTTTGGCTAGTGTAGTTGCGGGTTTGGCGGATTGTCCGGTGATTGCGGTGCCGACAAGTGTGGGTTACGGCGCGAGTTTTGGCGGGATTGCTCCTCTTTTAACTATGCTCAATTCTTGTGCGGCCGGTGTGGGTGTGGTTAATATTGATAACGGGTTTGGTGCGGCTATTTTAGCTTGTCAAATTTTAAGAACTGCTGGCAAAGTAGGGGAAAATTAAATAAGCTGTATTGCATTTAACTTGCTTTAGAGTTGTATTGCATTCTCGACATAAACTATCCCGAACAGTTTTGGACGCACTTCCGATAAAGCAACCGGGTTTTTTACTTTTTCGGCGGATTGCAGTGAAGAATTTTGGTACAAAAATCTGGTTTCTGGGAAAGGTGCGTTCTGGAGTGCTGGGTTTAATAGCGGAGGGTCGTCCGCACTACAAACCGTTTTTGTTATGGTAATCGATCGGACGCGATCGCAGTCCTAATTATCCGCCTTGAATCTGCGGTTTCTGTATCGATTCGGTGACTTAATGCAAGTCTTCTCTCCCGAAGCCCAAGGTTCAACAGAGGCAGAGTCTGGTAACGAGCTATCTAAAATCTACAATCTACAATCTCAAATCGACTGATTTTTCACATTTTTGAGAAAGGCTATATTCTTGAGGGCGGGTTCAGAACGCCCGCCCTAGGGATTGTTTGAACAAATGCAGACATATCCCAAACATCAAGCTCAGCCGCCTTGAACATCCAGCCAATGGGGATAACCGGAAGAATCCTCTGCTTTCAACTTTTGAGCCTGATAGGTCTTGGTAGTCCAATTAGCTACTGTTTGCAGGTTTTCTGTCAGACAACTTTCGCTGCCAAATGCTTCAAATCCCAAAGTCCAAGAGGGATTGCCGTTAATGTTCAATTGAGTAACTTCGACGCTGCAACCTTGGGGAACTGGGGCTTCTACTGGCACAGACATTAAGGAACCGGGGGCTGAAACTTGGTAAAGACGCAGCGCTCGCTTTTTCTTGACTCCCATCCACTTTCCTGTCGCCAGAATATCCGCCGATACCGGCGCCATCGTATCGGCACAAACCCACTTGAGCCACTTCTCGGCTTTGCCTTCCCAGCGGTTGCCGAACTGCATCGCCCCTAACTCTCCCTGGCGCCACTTTACTTCTAGGGTTTTCCCGCGCAACTTGACTCCCAAGTAGTCGCAACCGGGTACTAGCAAATATATGTCTTCGCGCTCTTCTGGAGGCGACAGATACCCTCCGAGACTATCGCTTCCAAACCATTGCCCGATCGATTTTGGCAACGCACCGTTATAAAACCACCGCATTTCCAGACTGGCCCGCATAAACTTTTCCTCCGTTCCACAATTTTCGTCAAACCCAGACCGGATTTGCCACACACCATCGACTTCTGCACGTCTCAACTCTATCCTCCCCCCTCTTGGGCTCAGAGTCTACTCTCAGAGGATTTTAGATTTGAAAATTGCGAATATGCGAATAATTGATTATATAAGGGTTGAGAGCTTGTCTACTGTGGGATTTTTGGTGGAAACTCAGGTCAAAATAGGGTATTTGAAAAAAAAAATTACGCAATCCTTTACATTTCTTCATAAGTCTGTTACATTTAGTTACAGTACATGAAAAACAATTTAGGAAACAGACATGACTAACAAAGGCTTAATGCTGGACGACCAAGGTAAAATGAACAATTTTGCGATCGAGCCGACAGTATACATCGATGACGAACCCCGCACAGGCTTTACCCCCTACGCAGAACGTTTAAACGGCCGCCTTGCCATGATTGGCTTTGTTTCTCTCTTGGCTTTAGAAGTTTCGACCAAGCACGGACTGATTAGCTGGCTAACCAACCTGTAATGATTTTGTTAAAAATTAAACTTTACGGCTATGGCTTGCCAGCGATGCACAAATGGCAATCCATAGCTTAACTATTTTTAGGGGCTAGGTTTGGTGAGATAATTAAAATTAAATATTTTAGTGTCACCCTAATCGCGTAAAAATAATGCTCAAACGAATTGCGGCCCTACTTCTGGTGGTTCTAAGCCTCACCTTGACCGGTTGTGTGTCTCAAGTGACCGGACTCAAAAGCCACATTGATACTGGCGACGGCTATCAATTTCTCTATCCTAATGGCTGGCTGCCGATCGCAGTTTCTAATGGGCCCGATGTGGTGTTCCGCGATTTGATCCAGCAAACCGAGAATGTCAGCGTGGTAATCAGTCCAGTCGCGAAGGGGAAAACTTTGGCGGATTTGGGAACGCCGACGGAAGTGGGATACAAGCTTAGCAAAAATTCCCTCGTCTCGACGGATTCTGGCCGCGAAGCTGAATTAATCAGTGCAGAAGCTCGCGAATCGCGATCGAAAAGCTATTACATTTTAGAATACGCAGTCAAACTCCCAAACCAAGAACGGCACAACTTAGCCAGCGTAGCCGTCAGCCGCGGCAAACTTTTTACCCTTAATGTTTCCACTACCGAAGAACGCTGGCCGAAGGTAAAAGAGGCTTTTGAGAAAGTCGTTAAATCTTTCTCTGTTTATTAAGCTAAAAAGTTATTGGTTATTGGTTATTTGTTGTTTGTTGTTTGTTATTGGTTATTGGTTATTGGTTATTTGTTGTTTGTTGTTTGTTGTTTGTCATTTGTCATTTGTTATTGGGCATCGGGCATCGGGCATCGGGCATCGGGCATTGTAATTGAAACCCACAAATAACCAATGACTAATGACTACTGACTAATGACTAATGACTAATGACTAATGACTAATGACTAATGACTGATGACTGATGACTGATGACAGCAGGAGGGCACCCACGCACCATCCACCGCCCCTAATTACTAATGACTAATGACTTCTTAAATTATGAATATTCCAACTTTTGTATTGGCTTCAGCTTCCCCGGCGCGCCGCAGCCTACTAAATAGTGCTGGGATTCAAGCTGTGATTTGCCCCAGCGACTTTGATGAAGGGCAAATACAAATGAGGGACGCTACTCAATTAGTCCAAGTTTTAGCAGAGGGAAAAGCTGAAGCTGTAGCTAGCTTTTTGCTGGCTAATTCTCACCCGCAAATCCCCAATCCCACATCTTGTTTGGTGTTGGGATGCGATTCAATTTTGGTCATTGATGGCGAAATTCACGGCAAGCCGAAGGATGCCGAAGAAGCAATTTTGCGCTGGCAGAAAATGTGCGGAAAAGTTGGCGCACTTTATACGGGTCATGCTTTAATTGATACGAGATTTGATAGTTTCGATCGCGCAATCGAGCGATCGATAGTTCGCTATCAAGTGACAAAAGTTCATTTTGCCGAAGTTACCTCGCGCCAAATTGCGGCCTACGTCGCTACGGGAGAACCCCTCGCCTGTGCTGGCTGTTTTGCACTGGAAGGTAAAGGCGGATTTTTTGTGGAAAAAATTGAGGGCTGTCACACGAATGTGATCGGGTTGAGTTTGCCTCTGCTGCGGCGAATGCTGGGCGAAATGGGATATGATGTGGCGGATTTTTGGAAATTTTAATGTTGGCTGGATTGATCGGAAAATTGGTCTACGAATCTAATTCAAGAAACTGAGTTTTTTTGGGTTTCTACACCTGTAAGCTGTCGGACATTTAAATTGTATGTTCAGGGTGATGCTCAAAGCCCACCCCACAATAGTTTTATTGTTTTTTGACATACAGTTTAAATGTAGAACAGCTTAACGAGGTTTTTTCATAAAAACCCGTTTCTGGCCACCCGCGCGAATCTAAGAAACCAGGTTTTTTGGAGTTTCTGCATTGTAACGAATTCTTCTGGCAAAAACCCGGTTTCTGGGCTACGGATCAAAACAAAAGAAACTGGGTTTTTTCACAAATCCTATCCAAGGGCGATCGCCCCGTCGGATACAGAGATAAACTGAAGTTGAGAAGGCGATACATCTTTCACCAAACCCAAAATATTGCCGGTACTAGCTTCTCGAATCACCGTCGCCTTAGTATTTAACACTCTAAAATCAAGAGTTCGGGGCTGTCCGGGAGGAAAAGGGCCGCTGGTGTCGTAATCTCTGGCATCACCAATTGTTAAAAACCTTTCGCTCAAAACAATATCGTTTCGCGTCAATCCTCCCGCCAATCCAATCACATCACCTTGGGCAGGATTGTAGTCGAGAATAAAATCTGCCGGCACTTCATCTACTTGACCCAGAAAATTGCCAGCAGGACGTGGTTGATCTGAACCAATTTCTCCCGAAGTTGTTTCAGCTTCTCTTCTGAGGACAAATAAATCTGCACCTTCTCCTCCCCAAAGTCGATCGATTCCAGCATCACCAATCAGAGTATCATTGCCTGTTTCACCTACTAAATTATCGCTGCCTTTACCGCCTCGAACAAAGTCATTTCCCGTACCTCCGTAAGCTACGTCATCGCCTAAATTTCCACTCAGAACATCGTTAGCGCATTCTCCGTACAGGATGTCAAAATCTTGACCGCCGCGAATAGTATCGTTCCCACAACCTCCGATTAAAGTATCTGTGCCGTCGTTCCCGTTCATCAGTTCCGGCCCACCGGAACCTCGGACAAAATCGTCGCCGGCTAAGGCCCGCAAACCTCCGGTAGTGTTGCGGAGAATGCCGTTAGCTAATTGAACGATATCGTCATTGGGAGTAAGGTCAAAAAAGTTGGGATCGCTACCTGAATTTGGCAAAGGCCCTGTCAGTAATCTGATGTTTGGGGGATCGGGAATTATGGGGTCGGCGTTTTCAGCTAATGCTCTAACTTCTCCAGGATTTGTTTCTAACATTTTAGGTTTTTCCTATTTGATTGAGTTTGTCGATCTTCCTATCTTAACAAAGGTTTCAATGGGAGCATCTGGGGCTTTGCCACAATCATTTTTTTACTGTGCGTTTGCTCTCGCTCGCGTGCGCTTGCTCCCCTCGCGCGCCAGACAGCTACAGATGCTGGCGCACAGATGCTCCCGGTTGCAATTAACTATTCTGCGTGAATCTGCTGTGAAAAAAATTAAATTACTGTCAAAATGATCTAAGATCATTTTTCAACAAATATTGCTTGTTGACACCAAAGCGATCGCCCAAATCCGCAAAAAGTTTGAAATGAGCGCTAATAATTGTGGGGATCGCGTACTCTATTACCCGTTAGCAGTCAGTTACCGAAAGCCTGCTGAATGCTAATTGTCATCAACCATTGAGTTAAGTCAGGAATCGTTAATATGCAAGACACTGCGATCGAATCTATTCAAGCCAGAGAAATTCTCGACTCCCGCGGCCGCCCCACCATTGAAGCTGAAGTTTATCTAGCTAACGGTGTTGTGGGCCTCGCCCAAGTCCCCAGCGGTGCATCTACAGGCTCTTTTGAAGCCCACGAATTGCGAGACGGCGACAAAAACCGTTACGGCGGGAAAGGAGTCTTGAAGGCTGTTGCTAATGTCGAGCACAAAATTGCCCCCGCTTTGGCTAATTTGGATGCGATCGACCAAGCACTGGTAGACCAAACCATGATTGACTTGGACGGTTCTCCCAACAAATCCCACCTCGGAGCAAATGCCATTCTCGGAGTCTCCCTGGCCACAGCAAAGGCTGCCGCCGAGACTTTAGGACTCCCCCTTTATCGCTACTTGGGTGGCACTTTAGCGAACGTTTTACCCGTACCTTTGATGAACGTGATCAACGGTGGTTCCCACGCGGACAACAACGTAGACATTCAAGAGTTTATGATTGTACCTGTGGGAGCGCCTTCTTTTAAGGAAGCTTTGCGCTGGGGAGCAGAAATATTTGCTAGTCTGGCTAATGTCTTGAAAGACAAAAATTTGCTGACTGGTGTTGGGGATGAAGGAGGTTTTGCTCCTAATTTGGGTTCCAATCAGGAAGCTTTGGATTTGTTGATGATGGCAATTGAAAAAGCTGGTTACAAGCCTGGGGAACAAGTTGCTTTGGCTTTGGATGTTGCTGCTAGCGAGTTTTATAAAGATGGGCAGTATACTTACGACGGTGTGGCTCATTCGCCGGCGGAATTAATCGATTATTTGGATGGTTTGGCTGGTCAATATCCGATCGTTTCCATTGAAGATGGTTTGCATGAAGACGATTGGGACAGTTGGGTGGCGCTGACTCAGAAAATGGGTAGCAAAGTTCAGTTGGTGGGTGACGATTTGTTTGTGACTAATCGCACGCGCTTGCAAAAGGGAATTGATTTGAAGGCTAGCAATTCGATTTTGATTAAGCTGAATCAAATTGGTTCTTTGACGGAGACTTTGGATACGATCGACCTTGGCAAACGAAACAGCTATCGATCAATCATCAGCCACCGTTCTGGTGAAACTGAGGATACCACGATTGCTGATTTAGCGGTAGCGACTCGCGCTGGTCAAATCAAGACTGGTTCTTTGTGCCGCAGCGAACGGGTTGCTAAATACAACCGTTTGTTACGGATTGAGGACGAATTGGGCGATCGGGCGATCTATGCTGGTGCGATCGGTTACGGGCCGAAATAACACTTAGTAATTGAGCATGGGGCATGGGTAATTGGGAATGGGTAATTGGTAATCGGTTAGTTTTTAATTTTCAGAACCAATGCCCTGTTTGGCCGATGCCCAATGCCCAATTCCCAATGCCCAATTAAGGATACAAAGCCAATTGAGGCAAACCCAAAGTTTCTTCCCAACCCATCATCAAGTTCATGCACTGAATGCCTTGACCGGCTTGACCTTTAATTAAATTGTCGATCGCCGACATCACAATTACCCTGTCAGTGCGCGGATCGACTTCCACGCCAATGTAACAAAGATTCGTGCCACAAGCCCATTTTGTTTGCGGATAAACCCCAGCCGGCAAGACTTTCACTAAAGGAGAATTGCGGTAAAAAGCGCTGAAAATAGTGATTAAATCTTCCCGTACCAATCCCGGATCGCGCAAATTTGCGTAAACAGTTGCCAGAATTCCCCGCACCATCGGTACCAGGTGTGGAGTAAATTGGACTTTGATATCTTGTCCGGCTAAATCGCTGCAAATTTGCTCAATTTCTGGCGTATGGCGGTGGCGGCCAACTCCGTAAGCGCCTATGGAATTGTCAGCTTCTGCTAATAACAGATTAACTTCGGCTTTGCGGCCCCCTCCCGAAGTTCCTGATTTAGCGTCGATAATTGCTGTTTCTGGTACGATTAGACCTTGTTTTAGCAAGGGTGCCAGGGCTAATAAGCTAGCGGTGACGTAGCAACCGGCACAGCCTACTAATTGAGCGTCTTTAATGCGATCGCGATACAATTCTGGCAAACCGTAAACAGCGGTAGCAGCGAGTTCAGAGTCCGATCGCTCGCCACCGTACCAAGCTTTGTAAGTTTCTAGATTTTCAAATCTGTAATCAGCCGACAAATCCAAGACTTTGCACCCTTTTTCGATCAGCTTCGGTGCCATTTGGCAAGCTAAACCGTTGGGCAGCGACAGAAACACAACTTCACATTTTTCCGCTACTCGATCTAAGTCGATCGCCTCAATAGTCAAGTCAATGCAGTTAGTCAGATGGGGATAAAGGCTGGAAAAAGGTTTTCCCGCACTGCTATCCCCGCCCAAATACACTACTTCCGCCGCTGGGTGATCTGCCAGCAGTCGCACAAGTTGCACGCCGCCGTAACCTGAAGCGCCGATAATTCCTACAGGCACACGTCCAACATCTCCCATTTTCCTTTATCCCCTCAGCCGTTGAAGTCAAAAACGCTTGAACTTTTGCTGCATTGTAGTACCAAATGCCAACTTTGGTGACAAAGAATTATATTGTTTTGTGATGGAGGTGCATTTTAGAGAATTTTCGGGCTTTCCAGAGGCTGGTAAGACCATAAAATTAAGTAACTGATGCGCGATCGTGGGATAAAATCTTACATAAACCTATCCATAAACCGGGGATTAACATTTTTCGCTCTTTCCTGGAACCTCGAAGCTCAACATCCATCCGTTAAATCCATTACACTCATCCGTTGCCGAACTTCCTATGGGTATCGTCGTAGAAAATGTAAGTAAACAGTTTGGCAGTTTCCAAGCACTCGATAAAGTCAGTTTAGAAATTGAATCAGGTTCCCTAGTCGCATTGCTAGGCCCGTCCGGTTCCGGCAAGTCAACCCTGCTGCGGCTGATTGCAGGTTTAGAAATGCCCGACTCCGGCAAAATCTGGCTGACAGGCCAAGATGCCACAAATACCAGCGTTCAAGAACGCAAAATTGGGTTTGTGTTTCAGCATTACGCGCTGTTCAAGCACATGACAGTGCGAAAAAACATCGCTTTCGGGATGGAAATTCAGAAAACTGCACCCGCCAAAGTCAAATCGCGGGTAGAAGAATTGTTGAATTTAGTGCAATTAGCAGGATTGGGGGATAGATACCCGTCGCAACTCTCAGGAGGTCAGCGGCAGCGCGTGGCCCTAGCCAGAGCCCTGGCTGTGGAACCGAAAGTGTTGCTACTAGACGAACCTTTTGGAGCTCTTGATGCTAAAGTCCGCAAAGATTTGCGCGCTTGGTTGCGCCGACTGCACGACGAAGTGCACGTTACCACCGTCTTTGTGACGCACGACCAAGAAGAAGCGATGGAAGTTGCGGATCACATTACAGTAATGAATAAAGGTCAAATCGAACAAGTAGGCACGCCCGCAGAAATTTATGACCATCCTGCTAGTGCCTTCGTCATGAGTTTTATCGGCCCTGTCAATGTCTTACCCAGCAGTTCGAGAATGTTTCAAGAAAACGGCTTTGACTCAGCCAACCCAGAGATTTTCTTGCGCCCTCACGACGTGATAATTGAAACTACCGAAAATAGTGCAACAGTGCCTGCAAGGATCAGTCGCTTGATTCATTTGGGATGGGAAATTCAGGTAGAATTAACCTTAGATGACGGTCAAGTAGTAAACGCTAATTTGACCAGAGAAAAGTTTGACCAATTGCAGTTACAGCCGCAGCAAAGAGTGTTCGTCAAGCCGAAAGGTGCTAAATCTTTTCCGCTTTTTTATTCTATCTGATATCAGGTGCGATCGAACGATCGAACCCTCTGATACCAATTCCGGTTGCACTCATACATGATTGTTGACTGTTGACTGTTGACTGGGGTCGAAAAACTGAATGGTTGAGTGTTAACTCTTGACTCGATTTTATTATTTTGATGCAATCTGAAACCGATATAAATTGAGAGCAAACACACAAAAATCAAGGGACACGGCATTGCCTTGTCCCTAATTTTTCAGGCTGATAACTGTGGAGTTAGTCTTTAATGTTGCTCACAGCTTTTTTGACTTGTTGCTCAAAAGATGTAGCTCTTGTATTAGAAGGATTTTTCATCTTCTCGCTGTCAGCATCTCCCTGAACTTCATTAATCCCTTCATTAGCTTTTTTCTGAGTTTCTTCCAGAGACATCGGGTCTTTCAAAACAGCTTTTTGAGCTTCTTTCTCAATCCCCAAAAGTTGATCTTCACCCTTAGTGGGGCTGCTGGTAACGGCAAAAGCTGGGAAAGCATTGGAAACAAACATCAATGCACAAAAACAAACAGCTATTAAACTGCGAACAAAACGCTTGGCAGGAAGATTAAAGCTGATAAAAGACATACAAATTTTCTCCATTTTTACAAATTTTCATCGCTGAGATTGTTAACAGGCTGAAGCTCGTTCAAATTCTGTACAATCTTTAGCTCAAGTTGGACAAAAGCAACAGCCTTGAGCAGTGCTTCTTTCTTAAATTGAGGTAATATATAATATTTAGCCAAAAAAACGGAGATTTGAAATCCTTCTCAGGGAATATTTTGGCTTTGTGTCTTCCGATAGATGAGTCTGGTGCATCACTGAAGTCCGATTGAGATTTGAGATGGGAGTATCTGTGGCAGCATCTGAGGGGGCTCTCCTCGCTAAGGCAAAAAACCCGGTGTTTTTGAGCATCGTGGCTGCTATTCGACAGAGATCGATCGAGCAACCGGGTTTTTTGTCCCATGCATAATATCGTGGACGGTGGCATCGGAATCATAAAATCGAGTCAACAGTCAGTAGGGGCGGTGGATGGTGCGTGCGGGCCCTCTTAACAGTCAACAGTCAACAGTCAACAGTCACCTGACGGCGCAACCGGAATTGATATAACTCCTAAACTACTGCAGTCGCACGGGAACTTGATGTTTTGCTAGATAAGTCTTAATTTCTCCGACGCTCAGTTGCCCGTAATGTAGGAGGGAAGCTAGGAGTGCGGCTTCTGCTTTGCCCTCTGTCACCGCTTCGTAGATGTGGTGACAGTTACCCGCGCCGCCGGAAGCAATCACCGGAATTTCTACAACTTCGGCGATGCTGCGGGTTAATCCCAAGTCGTAACCGGCTTGAGTTCCGTCAGAGTCCATGCTAGTCAACAGAATTTCGCCGGCACCGCGCTGTGCGGCTTCCTTGGCCCAGACGATCGCATCTTTCCCGGTATTTTCTCGCCCCCCGCGCACGTACACGTCCCAACCGGGATTATCGGCATCTTGCCGTTTGCGGGCGTCGATCGCCACTACAATGCACTGATTGCCGAATCGATCGCTGGCTTTGTCAATCAAACTCGGATCGCGCACTGCCGCCGAATTAATGCTGACCTTATCAGCGCCCGCCCTCAACAAACTTTTAATCGTGTCCAAGGATTGGATGCCGCCGCCGACAGTCAAAGGGATAAATACTCGATCGGCAGTTTGGTATACCACATCAATCATAATGTTCCGGTCTTCGTGAGTCGCGGTAATGTCCAGAAACACCAACTCGTCAGCACCCGCATCGTTGTATACCTGAGCCATTTCCACCGGATCGCCAGCATCCTTAAGGTTGACAAAATTGACACCTTTGACCACGCGGCCGGCTTTCACATCCAAACAAGGCAAAATTCTTTTTGACAACATAAAATTCTCGTGTTTGTAATTTATACCAGTTCCCAAAAAAAATGCAACTGTAGCCTCGCGACCGAAACCATTATGCAGTAAGTCAGATCCTGTCCGATCGATTGACGGATCTCAGTAAGGATCGCGGGTGCGTCAGTCAGTGTCGGCAATCCGGGAGCGGACGCTAGGACGCACGCGCGAACCATTTTTGCTATGGTAATCTATCGGACATGATATCAATCCCAATTTATGGAATCTAAAATCTAAAATGCTATTGTTGACAGATACTTCAAGCCCGGATCGGCCACTGCCCGGAACAGGCTCTGTTGATATCTGGCAAAATTAGAAGCCAAGTAACAAATCTTACAGGTAACTGATGTTTTAACAATTCCCGGTTGGAGCTACAGAGCCATTTGCCAGTTTTTTTTGGCAAAAAGCAGCAAATTTAACTCCTGAGATACATCTCTGGCGTAAAAAATATGACACTTTCGCTTAAGATCGAAACATAACTACCTTCGCTGGCGATCGTATTGTGGTTAGGCAATCCTGTACGGGTTCGGTGCATCGAGGATGGACTAAATAATTTTAAATTTTGAGAACAGCCGATTTAAGGTTTTTTACTGGCAATCATTAGTTATCAATAGTCCGGACAGTTTTCAATCACTAACGGCAGAATGGGGGTTTCATCCTTCTCAGTGAAGTCCAATGCTAAGGGTAAAATGAGGGTTTGGGCCTCGGTCTCAAAAACTCTCCGGAGTATTCATGATTGAGCCACGTACTAAAGTTAAGATTGAAAGTTGAAAACCTCAAATCGGTTGAATTGATGTTGTTTCTAGGGCTGTGGTGACTTTGCAAGCCAATCCACATTTGTTACTTCGTACAGAAAGCGGCAATCGCTACTTGCCGCTCTCCGGCAGCAATTGCTGGACAGTAGGGCGGAATGATGACAATAATTTTGTATTGACCGATCGCTGGATTTCTCGCAATCACGCGATGTTACAGCAAATGGAGACGGGAGAGTTCTACTTGATTGACTTGGGAAGCCGCAACGGTTCCTTTGTCAACGGGCGGCGGGTGAGTATTCCTGTGACGCTCCGAAATGGCGATCGGATTATTTTCGGTCAAACCGAATTGGATTTCTACAACCCAGCCTCCGGCCGCCGGATCGATCGAATACACGAGACAGACTCAGAAGATTTTACGGCGACTTTAACCGTCCGCAGCCTGATTACCGTCATGGTAATGGACATCCGAGATTTTACCGTTTTGACTAGACAGCTAGACGAAACCCTACTCTCCGAAGTCATCGGGAATTGGTTCCGCAAAGCAGGACACATCATTCGCGAACACGGCAGTTGGGTGGACAAATACATCGGCGATGCGATCATGGCCGTGTGGTTTCACAAACCAAGCGGTGTCAGCACCGAGGAAATGATGCGGATTTGCCAAGCCTTGAGCCAACTGCACAAGGCAACAGACGAACTCAGCAGCCGTTACCCCCTGCCTTTTCCTTTGCGAGTAGGGGCTGGCATTAATACCGGTTATGCAATGGTGGGAAATTCTGGCAGCAGCGATCGATCGGACTACACCGCCTTGGGAGATACCGTCAACGCAGCATTTCGCTTAGAATCTTGCACCAAGCAACTCGGCAAAGATATCGCCGTGGGAGAAACCACCTACAAATACCTGACCGAATTGGGTGCCGAGGGTGCTTTCGAGCAGCACACCGTTGCTTTAAAAGGTTACGAAACTCCCAGCGTGACTTACGGCGGTACTTATTCTGACTTGAACGCTTTTCTCAAAACCAAAGGAAAGAGTTCTGAATAGGTAAAAAACTAGGTGCAGCGTCAAAAATCAACCGATCGCCTCACCTGCGACTAATATCATATATAGTCCGCAATGTCAATACATGAATGTAAACTTTTTTGACATCTCTGCGCGTGCTGCGGATTTATCTAACAAACTGCATAAGCAAAATGGTAGTCTCTACATAATAAATGCTTTGCATGAAATTGGGAGACAAAACTTCATGAAACGATTGGGTCGTCTATTGGCAGTATTGGGCCTAGTGCTGGGCTGCTTTGCATGGGCAGGAGACCAAAGCGCGATCGCGGCGACATTGAGCCGTCTCGTCTTACCACCATCCTCGCTGATAGTGCTTGACGTTCCGACTAGAACAAATCGCGCCGATGACAAACTTGCCACAGAATACGGCAAAAAAATTGACTTGAACAACAGCGGCGTCCGGGATTTTCGGGAATTTCGAGGGTTGTATCCTACTTTAGCTGGACTAATTATTAAGAATGCTCCTTACGAAGACGTTGAGGACGTACTCAACATTTCAGGCTTGACGGATGCTCAGAAAAAAGTGCTGCAGGCTAACCTGGACAAATTCACCGTAACTGATGTCGATTCAATATTTATTGAAGGAGACAACAGGTTGAACAACGGTTTTTACGACTAAATAGCAGCGGGCCTCCTTTAAAGGCAGAAAGCAGAAGGCAGAAGGCAGAAAGCAGAAAGAAAAAAAATTTTCTAGAGGCTGATGACTTCTGCCTTTAATTTCTCCAGAATTCGGCAAAGCTGGCAAAAATTTGCGAGGTTGAAATCAGCGCGTTTTCGAGATTAAAATCAAATCCTCTCTTCATCGGAATGATTCAGATATACATTCTCGGACTCTGTGTACTCTGTGTAGTAATAAGGTTAAATCATTCCCATGCAAGCGGAAACGAGATCATTTGTAGGCTCAATCTAAAATAGACTGGAGTTGCATAAATCCTCGACTAATACATAAACCGCAGATGAAAGGGTGATAAACACAGATAATGAGTGCAAGAAATATCAGATAAAATCGACAGACATTAATTCTCGCCCCAAAATTCAGATTGAGAGTTAATTCTAAAATCTAAAATCTAAAATCGGCAGACTTATGACTGACAAATTTGATGTATTAGTGATAGGTGCTGGGGCGGCCGGTTTGTACACGGCACTTTGCCTTCCAGAACATTTACAGGTGGGTTCAATTAATAAAAATACCCTGCCTGTTTCTGCCAGCGATTGGGCCCAAGGAGGAATTGCTGCGGCGATCGCCCCGGAAGATTCGGCAGCGCTGCACGTTCAGGATACAGTGGCTGCAGGAGCCGGTCTTTGCGATTTGGAAGCGGTCAAATTTTTAGTCGAGGAAGCTCCCGATTGCATTGATTCCCTCGTGAAAATGGGCGTGGCGTTCGATCGCGCCGGCTCAGATTTAGCCCTCACCCTAGAAGCCGCCCACTCCCGCCGCCGAGTGCTCCACTCCGCCGACACCACAGGGAAAGCAGTGATAGGTACCCTGACAGCAAAAGTATTGAGCCGCCAAAACATTCAAGTCGTATCCCCCGCCTTTGCATTGAGTCTGTGGCTCGACGAAAGCGGGCGCTGTCAGGGCATTAGCGCGATTTGTGGCAACCGAGTCAAATGGCTGCGGGCATCGGCTGTGGTGCTAGCGACAGGCGGCGGCGGACAGGTTTTTGCTCAAACCACCAACCCGTCGGTGAGTACCGGAGACGGGGTGGCAATTGCGTGGCGCGCCGGGGCGCTGCTGCGAGATTTAGAATTTGTGCAGTTTCACCCCACGGCGCTGAGTAAAGCTGGCGCGCCCCGGTTTCTGATTAGCGAGGCGGTGCGGGGAGAAGGAGCTCATTTGGTTGACAGCAAGGGATATCGCTTTGCTTTTGACTCTCACCCCAGCGGGGAACTTGCGCCTCGCGATGTTGTCAGCCGCGCTATTTTCCGCCATTTGCAGAAGACGGGGGAACCTCATGTTTGGCTGGATTTGCGCCCGATTGCGGTCGATCGGCTGCGCTACAGGTTTCCGAATATTATTCAAGTCTGCGCTGATTGGGGAATTGATATTTTTTCCGAACCGGTGCCGGTGACGCCAGCCGCCCATTACTGGATGGGAGGGATTGTGGCTGACAAGTTTAACCAAACTTCGATTCCGGGTTTGTACGCGGTGGGAGAAACTGCCAGCACGGGGGTACACGGTGCCAACCGGTTGGCGAGCAATTCGCTGCTGGAATGTCTGGTTTTTGGCGCGCAGATGGGACTTTTGCAGGTGGAAGGTGAAAAGTCCAAGCCATTCACGGATGAGGTCGATGTAGGGCAAATTTGGGAAAAATCGATTTCTCCACAGGAGATTGAGACGATCGAAAAATTGCGGGTGGAATTGCCGAGTTTGCTGTGGCAGAGTGCGGGAATTTGCCGGGGAATGCGAGATTTGGAAAGTGCGATCGTCCAAGTTGAGATTTGGCGACAAGAATTTGCCTCTTTGCCTTTGAGTCAAACGCTTGATAATTTGTCGCCCGGACAAACTATTGATTTTTCGTCGGATAATGCGGAAAATAGCTCGGTTTTGCGAAATTGGGGAGAACTTGGCAATTTATTGGATATTGGTTACTTAATTCTCAAAAGTGCTGCGTTTCGCACGGAAAGTCGCGGCGGCCACTATCGTGTGGACTATCCCCTGACCGATCGAGATTGGTGCAGACACACTTTAATTAACCAATCGAATTGGTACAAATCCGATCTCATAGAAGATTAAAAAATTGGTCTCAGCGCGTTCCCGTACCGTCACTTTTCGGGTTCCCGTTGGGGTCTGGTTCATATTTTGAGGTCTTTCCAGACCTAGAAGTTTCGGCGGCTGCCAAAAATGTGGAGGTCGATCTCGGATTGGTTCGTAGTGTATCCTGGCGTCCGCTCACTTGTTGCGGACTAAAGTCCGCACTACGAACCGTTTTTGTGATGGTAGCGGCCTTGGCGATGCCGATCGTGTTCACTTGCAAGCATACAGCCAGAGTAGCCGTTGTTGTGAGCTGAATCAAAGTACGCATAGTATTTATAGCCTTATTCAAATCACCGAAGTAGATGCACCTCTGTACAACCTAATTATATCTATCACTTTCCGTATTTACACTGATATCTTTACATTTCCTTTATTTAAATTTCGTAAAGTTACGTAAAAAATTATAAATAAAGACTTTTTGGCGATTTAAATTTGGTCTTCTAGCTCAGTTTTTGAATCTTTTAATTAGGACTGACCCATAGGGAACTAGAAACCGAGTTTTTTACGAAAAGCGCGTTGCAGCCCCGAAATTCGGCAAACAACCCGGTTTCGAGTTGTAGGGTGCGGCTCTCTCAAAGACGAGGAAAGAGGCGAAAATTGTTCGTAGCGGCAATGTGCTTTTATGAAATCATGGATTGGGGCATCTTACCCGGATTTGGTATGAGATGCTCCAGCAGAACCTCTATCTGTAGGGTGCGGGGTGCATGGAGCCTTACCCCTACAAGCAATAAATAATATCGTTTCCGGCTGGATCGTCAGGTGATAAATTAGAGGGCAATTCATGAAATATTTTTACAAGTCGCCACCTATCTCGGCGCAATTTTCAGTTGTTCGATTCACAGTCAACAGTCAACATCATGGGGAGTCCAACCGGAATTGATATAAAACTCTTTTTTGCCTCAGTCCCGATTTAGATGAGACGACAATCTCCAGTCATAAGTCAATACGGTTTACTTAAGACGATCCCCCTGGCACACCCCTGAAAAAGGGGGGAACAAGAATCCCCTCAAAGTCAACCCCTACTCCCCGACTATCCAGGGGATGCGAGGGGGATCTCCGGGGCATAAATATGTTAAGTGAACCCTATTGAGTCATAAGTTTCATGATTTTTGTAAGTCTATCTAATGACGGATGACTGATGACGGATGACTGATGATAAATTACTCAAGAAATTGATATTGATTTTTCCCCCGTTCCTTAGCACGATACATTGCAGCATCGGCATTTTTGACTAAAATCTCTGACTCTTGACCGTCAGTTGGATATAAACTAATGCCAATACTTGTAGTTACAGAAACTTTATGTTCTTCTAAAATAAAAGGCTGCACGATTGCCTCGCAAATTTTTTCAGCTACTTTTGCAGCTTCCTCATTACCGGGAATTGCCGACAGGATGACTGTGAACTCGTCGCCGCCCAGCCGCGAGATAATATCGCTGCCGCGCAAGCATTGTCTGAGCCTGTTAGCAACTGATTTTAAGAGCAAATCGCCCACATTGTGTCCGAGAGTGTCGTTGATAGACTTAAATCCATCTAAATCTAAAAACAGTAAAGCTACCAATTCTTGATTGCAGGAAGCTCTTTCTAGAGACAGATGCAAACATTCGTAAAACATTTTACGGTTGGGCAAACCTGTAAGAGCATCGTGAGAAGCTTGGTGGCTGAGTTCAGCATTTTTTTTCTCTAGAGCATCTTCCCGAAGTTTCCGCTCGGTAACATCTCTGATAGCTCCGACTAAAAATAAGTTGCCGGCAGCATCTTTGTGCAGGGTTCTTTTAGTCGCAATCAGATGCGTAATTCCGTGGGCATCGGTAAAATATTCTTCATTTTCTTGCGGCTGTTGAGTTTGCAATACTAATTCGTCTTGCTGCCAAAATATATCGGCTTCGGCTTGGGGAAATAAGTCGTAATCTGTGCGATGGGTTAAAATTTCCCAAGGATAGCCGATTAACCGACAATAGGCCTGATTCAACACAACCCAGCGGTGATTTATATCTTTGACAAAAATCGGGTCTGGAATTGTATCGATTAGGGATTGTAAAAATTCTTTAGAGCGTTTTAGTTCTTCTTGCAAGTGAGCCAGATAGCCGACAACTGCTACGCCAGAACCCAAAAGACTGAGGATTGCAGGAATTAATGGCAGCCACCAACCGTCTAAAAAAGCTAAGTATAAACTGGCACTCAAACCGAGACAGATACTTGACAAACACCCAGCCGATCGCCCGAGCGATCGCAACTTCCAGCTCACACTCGCGCCCGCCCAAGACCACAGTAAAATCCACAGTAACTCCCCAGCCTCGGGCCAAACATTGATACCTCCGCGTCCGTCGAGGGCAGCACTCAAAATTTGGCTCAAGAAATGAGCCTGAAGCTCGACTCCCGGTATGGGCTGGGGAGGAGCAAACACACCGGAACTGTAAGCATTTTGCTGAAAGTCTTTGAGGCTGGTGGCTGTTGAGCCGATCAAGACAGCGCGCGATCGCACAAAATCCGCCGGTACTTTGCCAGAAAGCACGTCACTCATCGATGCAGTGCGGAAACTGCCGATCGGGCCGCGCAGAGCAGCCAAAATTTGATAGCCGCGGCTGTCTGCTCGCACGTAAGCACCGTCATTCGGCTCAAAAGGTCGAAACACCCCCTTGCCTAACTGCAAGTATTTAGGATTGACAGTTGCTGGCTGAGGGGAAATCCCTTCGCCTTCGAGATAAAGCAAAGCCAGTTTGAGCGCGAAGCTTTCATGAGTTTTTCCGTCTCCGGGCCAAGAGTAAAGCAAAGCTCGGCGCACTTTACCGTCAGCATCGATGACAACGTTGTTGAAACCGACGCGCGAGGACTCCTCAAGTACCGGAGGGGGCCGAACTCCAATCCTAGTTTCATCTGGCATCAACTCAATGCCAATTAAGTTAGGAATAGTTTTAAAAGTTTTGAGCAATTCGGCGTTACCCGGTTGAGTCGGCAAATCTCGGTAAACGTCGAGACCGATCGCCCGCGGCTTGCCAGCGTGCAATTTTTGCAGCAATTGGGCCAATACAGCATCGGAAATTGGGTAGCCGTATTTTTGCAAGTCAGCTTCCTTAATTTCTACAATCACGATGCGCGAGTCAATGGGTTCGGCGGGCCGCCCGCGCACAAAGTGGTCGAAAGCAGTCCATTCCCACACCTGCAAAAATCCGAACCAGCGCAGTACAATCACCGTACCGGCAACCGTACTGGCAGTAATCAATACTCTGCGTTCTCGATCGAGCCATTTTTTGATACTTTCTATCATAATTTTGGGAATTTTTGCCTCGCCTTTCGAGCATCTAAGCTACTACTACATATAGCTTTTATATCTTCTCGGCGATCGGCTCAGTCGATCCTGGCAAAATATCTCATTTGACAAGAGACTGGAGTTGCCTAAGTTTTTTATCGCACTTGGCAACCGCAGATTTCAGGCAGATAGACCCAGATAAACGCAGATAATTGCAGGAATTGAAAGCGAATTAATGCAATACCAGTTTAATGAGTCTGGAAGCAGAAATCCGGTTTTTTGATTTTCTTTGTAAAACGTCTAGTATTTCTAGTATTTATAAAAATTATAATAAAGCTTGCTACAACAAAAATGTTGGGCAGTGAAACTCTGGGTTTTTTCTGGGTTTTTGAATATATCTGGTGCGGTTCTATGAGATTGTTGGTCTTTCTGGAAGATGGTCGATTAATCTGCAGTTTAGGGAAATCTATTGCATGAAGGAATGATAATTAGATTTTTTTTTCAGGCTTAATACTACAATACTTCCGAAAGTATTTTAAAATTCGCACCAACTAATTTTTAAGATGTTTTTATGGATTGTATAGCGGTTCTGACAAAAGTGAAGATAGCCCTATGCCCGGTTTGGCCTATGCCCTATGCCCGGTTTGGCCTATGCCCTATCCCGGATAGTACCTCATCTTTCGCTTGAAAGGCTATAGATACGATATTTTTGAGCGATTTTACAACAGCAGAAAATGATTAGACCTCTTGCACTCATTCGCAGAGCAGATTAAATTATCTGCGTCTATCGGTGTTTATCCGCTTGAAATCTGCGGTTTACCCATCAATCAAATATTTATGCAAGAGGTCTATTAGCTAAGCTTAAAAACACCGGATCTTTCCTACCCCAAAAAATCTCGGATCTCAACTCTCAAGCCTTGCTGTCATTTTTGAAAGTTGCGCGGGCCAGTGTAACCGGATAAATCAGCGAGTTTATCCAAAGTTTGTGTCCCCGAATAAAACTGACCTTGAATTTCCCAAGTAGGGAAACCTTTAATATTTGCAGCAGCGGCTTGGCAAATTTCAGCGCGGGAATTTTGCCCTCTGGGATCGCATTCAAAATAATCAATTATTTTGGCTGCTTCTTTCCCAAACAGCATTTTTTGATCGTGACAGTGGGGACACCAGTAAGCGCCATATTCTTTAGCGCCGATTTGTCGGAGATGGCGGGCTAAAGCAATTTCTCCTAGCCCGGAGGTTGTGGTGACTGCTGGGGGTAAAATTCCGGGGGTAGAAGAAACAAAAGGAGCGGGTGATCTGACGCTGTTGTATAGGGCTAAAGCGCCGATCGAACTCACCATCACCACCAAAATGCCTGTAAAAACCAATTGTCCGATATCTTCCCAGTCACGCCCGACTAGCGCTAGCACAAACAGCGACAGGGCAAATAGGGCGGAACTGATGCAGTAAATGCACAGATCCTTAATTTCAAAAGCCATCAAATACATCAAATAGCTGCTGAATATTAGCATCGCAGCGGTGATGATAAATAGGGCTTGCCAAGTCCAATTTTCTAGTTGAGAGTGCTGTCGTTTGTTGTTATCGGGATTGACGGCTTTGGGAGCTAATGCCAGGATTGCGATGCTCAGGTATGCCAGACAACCTAATAAACTTAAAGGCACTGTGCCAAAGACGGTAGCGTAGGGACTGTTGAGAACTTTGTCGCAGCCGCTGGTGGGACAAATTACTGAGTTTGTTGTGAATTTAGCGATCGTCAGATAGGCCGTTTCTAGGACGCCGATGGCTGCGATGGCTGCCATCACCGTCCTAGACCAGCGATGAATCCAAGGGGTTGAACGTCGGCGAATCATTTTTTTGATTTGGGAATTGTTAATTGTTGACTGTTGACTGTTGACTGTTAAGTCAAGAGTTAAGAGGGCGGGCTCGCACCATCCACCGCCCCTACTGACTGTTGACTGTTGGCTGTTAACTGTTGGCTGTTAACTGTTGGCTGTTAACTGTTAAGAGGGCCCGCACGCACCATCAACCCCCCCTACTGTTAACTGTTGACTGTTGGCTGTCAACTGTTAACTGTTGCCAACTAACAACTAACAACTAACAACTAACAACTAACAACTATTTTACGTTTTACTTCTGACTTTGCTCGGTTCCGGTGTTAGCCCTCTCGAACCATTAGCGTTTTTGTTTTCTTGTTCGAGCTCTTTCTCGGAAAAGCTGCGATGGGCGGCTTCTACAAATTGACTGACGCGGATGGGATCGATTGGTTGTTCGATGCGGCCGTTTCGCTTCAGCGAGCTCGACACAATTACTCCGTCTGCAGCTTGCATGAGGGTGGAAATGTTTTCCCACGATGCACCGCTACCGATGAATACAGGAGTTTCCCCCGCTGCTGCACTCGCAAGTTCTAAGTCTTCGAGATTGGGTGGGCTGCCGGTTGTCCAGCCGGAAAGAATTACGGCGTCGGCTAAGGCGCGCCCGATCGTCTCTGAGACGGCTGTGGTCAAGTTGGAGCCTCCCAGGGGTCGCCCGTGCTTGACTAGCACGTCTGCTAATATTTTGACATCGCTTCCCAATTCCCGACGGTAGCGCAGGAGCTGGTGTGCTTGGCCTTCAATTAAGCCTTGGTCTGTAGCCATGATGCCGTTGAGGACGTTGACGCGGATGAATTGAGCTCCCGTGCAGGAGGCGATGGCGATCGCGCTGTGGGCGTCGTTTCGCAGCACGTTAACGCCGATCGGCAGTGTCACGAGATTTGTTAGCCTCTCGACTACCAGAGTCATCGCACTGACAACAGCCGGATCTACGCTGTCTTTGGCAAAAGGAGCATCAAAAAAGTTCTCGACTATGATACCGTTTGCGCCGCCAGAAGCCAGCGCTGTAGCCTCTTGCTCGGCTCTTCCGATAATAGCTTTGAGGTTCCCGCCCCAGCGGGGAGAAGTTGGCAAAGGCTGTAAATGTACGACACCGATTATGGGATTCGGCGTTTTGAATATTTGTTTTAAGTCCACGGATTTTCCTGAAACCACCAAGTTCACTGACGGCTGACGGCGGATTTTGACGGTATATTCTAGAATTCTATATCCACGCGGGCGATTCCGCTGACTCGATCGCGCTGCAGAGTTGCTAAAAGCCTGAATTGGGCAGCATTTAGTCGATTTTCGATTCGGGTATTGCAGATTTTCGATTTACTCAAAGCGAGGTGAATTACCGGAGGTTGAACAAAAGTCTCAAATTTTGCACTCTCTACCACAGATAGTACGTGGCACCGTATCCGTTTTAGATTGAGGTTAATCGTTGAAATTTGTTCTGATAATTTTGGCCCTCACCTGCGGATTGTGGGCCGCAATCGAAGTGCTGCTGCGGGTGTTGCTGGGTTTTGGCAATCCCTTGATTTACATTGCTGATGCGGAGTGCGGCTATTTGTTGGCGCCCAACCAGAGGGTGCGCCGTTTGCGAAACCGGATTGAGATTAACGAGTATTCGATGCGTACTGGAACGATCGCCCCACTCCCAGCCTCAGACACTCTGCGGGTTTTGCTGTTGGGAGATTCTGTCGCCAACGGCGGTTGGTGGACAGATCAGACAGATACCATCTCCGAAATTATGGCTCGGCAGTTGAGGCTGCAAGTACAAAATCTGGCAACCAATGCACAATTAAGTTCAAAAGTCAACTATTCAAAGTTTGAAATTCTGAATGCCTCAGCCAATTCTTGGGGGCCGAGGAATCAACTTGCTTACGCCCAGCGGTTCGGTGTTTTTGGGTCAAAAATTCTGGTGTTGCTGCTGAATACGGACGATTTGTTTGCATCTGCTCCTTCTTCTCTGGTGGTGGGGCGCGATCGAGCTTACCCGGATCGCCAACCGCTCTCGGCCACGCTAGAATTATTGAGCCGTTACTTGCTACCTGCGGTGCCGGCGAGCCAATTAGCAGCAGCCGTAGCCAAAAGTGGCGATGTAGTCGGCTGCAACTTAGAAGCTATTGGCCAAATCCGAACAATAGCTGTATCGGCTAAAGTCGAGTTTTTGCTAGCGGTGACTCCCAAGCGCCATGAATGCGGCGAGGGCCCTAGAGACTGGGAAGTCAAGGCTAGAGAGCGTCTCGCCGAACTTGTCGCACGGGAGAAAATTACTTACATAGATTTTCTTCCTATTTTCAATTGTGCGGCGCAACTTGCAACATTGTATCGAGACAGCATTCACCTAAGCCCTCAAGGAAATCAGCTAGTTAGCCAAACTATCAGCAGTCAAATAGTCGCTCTTTTTTAAGAGAAAAAATTGTGACTTTAGCCAAAGATGGATAATTGCCCTCCCCCGACATAGGTTGTGGAAAGCAAAAAAGTTTAAATTTTAGTTCAATCCCGCACATTGCATCTGTGGAGTCAACCTCAAATCTGAGATTTCAAATCGACAGTTTCATCTCCCAATAAAGGATGTGAAGTCAATCTCAAATCTCTTATCTAAAATCTTCGTTTAATCCCGCAGATTGCATCTATGGAGTCAATCTAAAATCTACAATCTACAATCTAAAATATAAAATCGAGTGACATCGAATCCGGTTGCGCCCAAACAGTTACCCTATTCAACAAACAACAAACCCCAAACTGTCAAGGCACCCGGAAACGACAGAATTTGTCTCGATTTAGCTAACTTGCAAAGTAGACTCTAGCTTTTGTGGATACCAAGCTTGACCGTCGAGAGCCATTTGCTCGATCGAACTCGCAAGCCGCAGAGCTTTGAGAGCTTGTTCTCCTCCGACTGAAGGCTGATTTCCACCCCGCACGCAATTAATAAAATGCTCCAATTCTGCGTGGAGCGGTTCAATATTGCTGGTGTAAACTTTCTCGATCAACCCATCTTGACGGTAAAGCACCTGACCGTAATCTGTCACGTAATTGGCGGTGGTTTGTCGGTGAATCAAGATTTCGTTGTTAAGAAAATCTGCCTCTGTCAAAGAATTTTTGCAGTGAGCGGCGATTGAACGAAGTTTGCGGTGCGTCACCTTGCTTGCTGTCAGGGTGGCCACAATGCCGTTAGCAAAGTTCAGCGTCGCTGTCACGTAGTCTAAATAACCTGAATCTGATGCGCGGCTACCGCTAGCCGTCAATTTTACTACTTGAGAATTTGCCAATTCCAGAAGCAAGTCGATGTCGTGGATCATTAAATCCAAAACTACCGATACGTCGTTGGCCCGATCGGAATAGGGACTCATCCGGTGAGCTTCCAATGCCAGTAGCTCTTCAGTTTTCAGCACTTTGCCGAGTTCCTGAAAAGCTGGATTGAAGCGTTCGATGTGACCCACTTGCAAAATGCGGTGGGCTTCTGCAGCGGCGTTGACTAAAGATTCGGCTTCAGCAATGCTAGCTGCGATCGGCTTTTCAATTAAAACGTGAACCCCTGCTTGGAGACAAGACATCCCCACAGGGTGGTGTAGGCGAGTTGGAACGGCGACGCAAACTGCATCTACGTGGGCGAGCAAATCTCGGTAGTCTTCAAAGAAGCGAACCCGGTATTTGCTTGCTACATCAATTCCCCGCTCTACATTTATATCTGCAACACCCACGAGTTCGATATCTTTTAGCAAGCTCAGAACTCGCGTATGGTGTTGGCCCATATTGCCAACCCCAATTACCCCAATGCGGAGGGGTTCGGGTTGACTTCGCTTGACGAAAACGTTTGCGTATCCCAATGACATCCTATCTAGCACTCCTGGATTCTCCTCCACCACAGGAATCAAGCCCGTTGGCTTCCCTAAGCTACTCACAGCTCATCCAGATAGTACCACAGTCAAACTATTTGTGAAGAATTTCTAAGTTAGGCTGGGATTCTGGCCGTCAGCAATTACGCAGGTGCTACCTATGCACGAGAGCTTAATATTGCGGTATTTTTCTAGGAAATTACGTATTGACAAATATCATTATACATGATCGATATGCTGCGGGCGATCGCCTGGATACCGCCGCCGAACCAGTTCCCGAACCTCTCACCGTTGGAGGGACAGCTTTAGGATTGGCCGGTTTAAGCTGGTTGAAACACAAGAAAAAAATGGCTGCTTGACCTGCTAGTTCACTTTTCATAAAATATGCGAGTAGCAAAATTTTGCTCTCGATTCGGAGACAAAGCCCGGGCTTTCAAAATTGCAGCTACTAAAAACGCATAGGACAAAACTCCCACCAAGGCCAGCAAAAGTACGCTGACTGCTCCCGACGCATTCCACAAAGCGTGAAGTGCGGAGGCGCTAAAATAACCTACGCCCAAAATTTGCCAGCGCTTCCTGGGTTTGAGGGCGCTCAAACCGATAAAATATCCCAAATAGCCGCTGTAAGCCATGTGTCCGGCGGCGGAGCCTAAAATGCGGGGAATTAGCAATTGCAATCCTACTAATTGTCCGGCTTCTGGGCCTGCTTGCAGGGTGATATTTTGGATGATATTGGGAACGTACTGGCCGAGAGTTTCTAGTAGTGTAAAGCCGACTGCTGAGGCACTTCCTAACAGAATTCCGTCTAATGGTTCCCAAACGCCGATGCGATCGCGCCAGGGATTTCTTAGTAAATTTCCCAGCAGCATTGCTCCCAAAACGGGCAGGGCTTTCAGCAATTCTTCCATTAGACCTGCCCCGAAGAACATTCTGATTAAAAAAGGTAAAAAACTGATTTGTTCGCCTTCTGCGGGCAAACGACCGGGTAAAATTTCTCTAAATACTAATATAAATCCAATCAATAAGGGGCTTAGCAGTATCAGGACTGTTGCTAAAGCGGTACCAAGCAATACCCACCAAGGTTTGTGTTTGCCGCACAGTTGATAGATGAAGTAGTAAGCTGCACCGGCAAGGTAGGCTGACAGCAGGAAGTTGAAGGCTGCGGAATTTCCGACGGCGAGAAACATCGACACGACAAAAATAACTGTGGCTATACCTGGATATAAGTATGCTTTTTGGCTTAATTGTTTGCCGGTGGAGGCGATCGGGAATAATTGAGTTAAAGTTAGAGCGTCTTTTTCGGGCGGCTCAATATTGCCGGTTGGGGTGTGGGAGAATCCGGGTTTATTTTGGTGAGGGGTTGTGGAAGTTTCAAATATGAATTCAGGGCCGTCTTGACCGAGATTGATGCGATCGCCTGTTTGTAAAGTTTGGCAGCCTTGCAGTTTTTGACCGTTGATATAAGTTCCGTTAGCGCTGTTGAGGTCGCAAATTTGCCATCTCGTCCAATTACCATGAGTCAGGGGACGGACTGCGGCGTGGCGGCGGGAAACCATGCCGTGGGCGATCGACTCTAGGGCTATGTGACAATTGCGATCGCGTCCGATCGCCACTTCCCCATATTCAGAAAGTGGGTACTTGGATGCTGGTGCTGCCGCAGAGCCTTTGGCGGACACTTGTCGCAAAAATCCGATTTCATTAGTCATTAGTTGTTAGTCATTAGTTGTTAGTTATTAGTTATTGGTTATTGGTTATTTGTTATTGGTTATTTGTTATTGGTTATTTGTTATTGGTTATTTGTTATTTGTTGGTAGGGGCGTTGGATGGTGCGTGCCCGCCCTTAGTTGGTGGGGGCGGTGGATGGTGCGTGCCCGCCCTCAGTCGTTAGTTATTAGTTGTTAGTCATCAATCATTAGTCATCAGTCGTTAGCCGATCTAATCTGTTGGCAGTATTGATAACATAGTTATTAGTCATTTTCTCGCTGTTTAGTGATATTGTTTATTATCCGCAATCTTGATTCCACAGTTATGAGATTTTAGATTCCGACTAATAACCAATAACTAATAACCAATAACCAATAACCAATAACCAATAACTAATAACCAATAACCAATGACTAATGACTCTACCTATAGATTTGCTCTAGCATCCTGAACGGCGGCATAGAAAAATATGCCTGTTAGCGGTACGCTGAGGGCGAGGATGATACCGGTCACTACATTTCCGAGTTGAGCGTCTCCCGAAGACAACTCAAAGATGGAGCCGACGGCGGCGATCGCAGTGATGCAAGAAAGAGCTAACAATAAACCACTTTTGGGAGTTCCTGCCATCATATTGATTTTACTGCCTTGGGCGAATATTTTTGCTTGACTAATTCTTCATTCAATGCCAGCTTGTTTTCTACTCTGTCTACAAACAGCACACCGTTAAGATGATCGATTTCGTGTTGGATCACCTTAGACAGCAAGTCTTGAGCTTTGAGTGTTTGGGGGCGGCCGAATTCGTCGCGGTAAGACACTTCAATGACTTCAGGGCGTTTGACATCAAAATAAACTCCCGGAATGCTCAAACACCCTTCTTGCAAGATGCAGACTTGGCTGCTGCTACTTTTGATGGTGGGGTTGATCAAAACCAATGGAGGTATCGCGGGATTGTCGGGTTCGCAGTCGATCACAATTACTTGTTTGTGGACTCCGACTTGGGGGGCTGCTAAACCGATGCCGTCGGCACTGTACATGGTTTGCAGCATTTCTCGGACTAACTGCCGAATTTCTGCATCGACGCTGCTGACGCGCTTTGCTGGCTGCCGCAGGACGCGATCGCCTAAAGTGTGTATTGTTAGGGGCGGTTTTTCTAACTTTTTCTTTTCCACCAAAACCTGAACCGTCATAAAACCTCGCGAGATTGTTTGAAAATCCCCAACGAAAGCTGTTGGGGGAGGAAATGGGAAGCAATACTATTACTTTCAATCTTAATCTAATTTTAAGTAGCCATGACTGGAAACACACCAAACCAAAGGCCTGTTAGATCCCTGGGGCTTTCGCCTGCTGATTTGGCGGTAGAGTTCGCCGGGGCGATCGCGATTGTGCTTGCTGTTTTGCCGATTGTAGAATTTTGGGCTGTTTTGCCCGATCGAATTCCGATTCATTTCGGATTTTCCGGGCAACCTGATACTTGGGGCGACAGGGTGACAATCTGGATACTGCCGGCGGTGGCTGCCATTATTTTTGTGGTTTTAACAGCAGTATCGCGCTATCCGCATACTTTTAATTATCCAGTACAGATTACCGAAGAAAATGCGCGCCGACAATATCTCCTAGCCAGAAGCCTTTTGGTTTGGCTGAAAGCGGAGGTTTGTTGGCTGTTTGCTTTTGTGGTGCGGCAACAAATTCTTGTGGCTTTGGGCAATGCTCAAAGGTTTAGTATGGAATTGCTTTTAGGGATAATTGTTTTGATATTTGCAACGGTTGGTTTGTATTTGTTCAAGGCTTATTCTGCTCGATAAATATACGCAAAAACTATCGTCTAATAAGGTTTGTAGCGATGACTTTAGTCTGCATCAATCCTAAAAATCGGATTCTTCACGACAAAAATTTCAACTAACCCATCAGATATGTTTGCTGATTGTTCATCGGCAACACTCGCAACCGTCGATTTTTCAAATCTGGTTCTAGACCTAGTTCTTCCATTGGAATCACGCCCAACAAAACCGCCGAAACGCCTTCGGGTAACTCTAAACAATCAAATCTGCCTTCTCTCCCCTCTACAATAATTTGAGCGCCTGCAAAAATTCGACCTTTTTTGATGCCAGCCGATGTTTCTACGTCTCTTTCTCCTACTTGTTTTAAACCTAGTTGGCTAATAATGGGAGCTGGTAAGGAAAGCAGAGTTGCTCCGGTATCGACAACAACGTTATCGAGGTTGACAGAGCGAACTTCCTCAGCAGAAATAAATCCCCGTTCAGCCATAACTAGATCGATGAAATTCGTGACGGCGATTGTAGTGATTACTTGACCCATTTGTTTGCTTTGAAGATTGGGGAGTACCAGAGTCATATTATTTTACCTATTTGAGTGTAATAATTGGAGATCTATATTGTAATGCTATCTATAATCGTACTTCATTGGTTAAAATCGTTTTAATGACTGCCAAAAATTAGAATTTGCCTCAACGCATGACACCAGAACCAAAGTCTGCTCAACCCAATCCTCCTGATTCCAACGTGACTGTAGAAAGTCCTAACGGTGCAAGTCCTGTTGTCCCACCAGAATCAGCAACAATCGTTGCTACTGCTGAACCGACAAAACCGCGACCTTCGCGTCCAAACCACATGATTTTTGCGCCGATACAGCCGGCACAAACGACTGCTGAGATGTCGGGTTCGGTGCTGACGCTGGCGGCGATCGTAGCAATGATTGTAGGGCTGGCTAACGATAGCATTTGGATCGGCTTAATTGGGGCCATCGGTGCGATCGGCATATCGCTGCGGATGATGTGGCCGAGTTGGGGCAAAATTTGGACGCAGGTAATTCCGCCGACTTGGCGCACGCTGATCATCTCCTGCTTCGGGCTTTTAGCTGGGATCGTTGGCTTGCTGATGCTTAGCGGTACTAATACTCAACCGGGAAGCCGCAACATCGAAATCAACTGGGACGCTATCGGAGCTCTCGGCGAGTTAATCGGCGCTTTGGGGCAAATTTTGATCGCAATTTTGGGCGTTTATGTGGCTTGGCGGCAGTACGTAATCTCGAAGGATTTGACGATTCAGCAAAATCGAATTACGCAGCAGCAAACTATTGATGCTTATTTTCAAGGGGTTTCCGATTTAGCCCTTGATGAACAAGGGTTTTTGGAAGATTGGCCCCAGGAAAGGGCGATCGCCGAAGGCCGCACCGCTGCAATTATGAGCAGTGTGGATGCTGAAGGTAAGGCGAAAATTCTGCGGTTTTTGTCGCAGTCGAGATTGGTGACTCCTCTGAAGCGCGATCGGCTTTTGGGCCGCGCCATCCTTGACGGCGACGGCGGCTACGCAGAAGACAGATCTCACGGTATCCGCGTCATCGATTTAAACGTGATGTTAGCCGGTGCTGACCTCGCTAGCACCGATTTGCGGTGGACGGAGTTGAGCGAAGCCAACCTTGTCCGGGCCAATCTCAGCAAATGCGATTTAGTCAAAGCCAACCTCTCGCGCGCTATCCTGTACGATGCCAAGCTCGATCGTGCTGACATGAAAGCGGCGATATTATTCTACGGCTCGGCAGAAACTGCATCTCCTCGCAGCCGCACGGAATTTCCCAACTATGAAACGGGCGAATATACCGGCGCGGTGGTTGAACGTGCTGATTTCACGGCTGTCAAGCGACTGTCAGAGGCTCAGCGCTATTACTGCTGCGCTTGGTGTGGCTCGAAGTCGAGAGACACTATTCCCGGCGGCTGCGAAGGGATTCCCAATAAACTCGGACGTTAAAATTAGCAGTCCCGCTGTACTTACGTATATATTTGGCGATCGCGCTCGCAGCGGACTATAGTTTAATTTTCCATCGACAGTTTTGCGCTGTTTTAGCCATGAGCAATACTGATTTAGCGGTTTTAGCGCTAGAAGTACGTCCGCGTCTGGAACACAACAACAGCAGGGATGGATGGATTTTTGTCGCTGCTATGTGGTTTCTGATATCGTTTCCGATAGCATCGGAATTATATATTTTAATCATTGATAGTGCGAGCGTCCCCGAAGAGCGATCGACTGCGCTCGGGGGGGACGATCGCACGCTCATAATTCCAATGCTACCGGATTTGATATGAATCGATCGCTAATTGCGATCGGGACGCAGCTAATTGCTCCTTTAATCTCCCAAAAAACCTCGATGTATGCCCTTCCTTCCCAAAAGCGGTTGGGAATTGTTTTCCCACTGGGACGGTAAATGGTACGTCCAAATAGCTACTTCAGGCTACAGCTATGCAAATAACGCGGAGGATCATTCTGTAGCTTTTTATCCGCTATTTCCTTTACTCATGGGCGGATTGATGACTTTCGGAATACCAGTGGAAGTAGCAGAGGTATGAATTAACTCTTGGGCATTTTTGGGTGCATTAGAGCTGGTCTACTTTTGGGTAGAACAATGATACGATATTTCCCACGCGGCCTGAAAAAAGTCTCTTTCGCACAGCATAGCGTAGCGATAGGTTGCTTCTACTTCCGGCGTTGTGTCAGCATAGCGATCGACCAAACCTTCCAGTTGTTTTGCTAAAATCTCAAACTCAGGGCTGCTGTAGGTAGAAATCCAGTCGCTAAAGGCGTGTTCCGGTATATTAGGCTTAGCTAACTGCTGTCCCAAAAAAGCATACAATCGCAAGCAAGGAGTCATCGCCGCTGCTGTCAAACCTACACCGCTTCCCCAGGCTGTTGCTAATAAAAAATCCGTGTAGCGGCGGGTAGCAATTCCCGGTTTTGCCTCTGGCAAATTTACACCCCATTGAGCTGCATATCCTTGATGCAAGTGAAGTTCTTCTAAAATGCCACTACCTAGATTGTGAAGAATTTTAAACCCCTCCCAGTCTGGTGCTTTTGCCGCAGCAATACTGTAAGCGCGAGCGAAGGCTCCCAGAAAAAAAGCATCTTGTGCAACGTAATATGCAAAACTATTTTGGTGGAGGCTACCGTCAGCAATACCTCTAACAAACGGATGTTGCAGACAAGCTTCGCTTAAGTCTTGATTTGCTTGCCAAAGAACGTTAGAATTTGTCATGCAATTTTGATTCAATGGGTGATGATTATAATTTATTATAAACCGAATAAACATCTATGATAACAGATATTTTTGTCTTGGTATTCTCAGTATTCTTCTATCTTAAACTTTGCTTATTTGAGCGATCATATAAATGTTGGAACGCTGATATTTTGGAGGCGTTTTTTGTCGGGATAGAAAAGCGAAATTACGCGCTGCCGCTATCCCTTGAAGCCGCCAGCGCGCTCGGCAAAAAACAAATAAACTCTTCATTGAACAATTAGAAAGAGGATGTACCAAAAACTGCTATGAACCATACACCTAAATATTCCTTGATAATTCCCATCTATAACGAAGAAGAAAACCTCCCTGAATTGTACCGGCGAATTAGTGGGGTGATGGAGCGCCTGGACGGCCCAGTGGAATTAATTTTAATCAATGATGGCAGTCGCGATCGCTCTCTCGACATTTTGCGAGAATTGCACGAACAAGACTCGCGAATTTGTTACCTCAGTTTTGCCCGCAATTTCGGACACCAAATAGCTGTAACCGCTGGTTTGAATTTTTCTACTGGTCAAGTTGCAGTCATCATGGACGGTGATTTACAAGACCCGCCCGAACTGATTTTAGAGATGATAGAACAGTGGCGCAGCGGGTATCAAGTTGTTTATGCCCAGCGCACTCATCGCCGTCAAGAAAGTTGGTTTAAGCGGTTGCCAGCTTATATGTATTATCGCATTTTGCGGAATCTTGCTGATGTTGATATTCCGATAGATACGGGAGATTTTTGTTTGATGGATAGGTGCGTGGTGGATGTGCTCAACGCCATGCCAGAACGCAACCGTTATATTCGGGGGCTGCGCGCTTGGATTGGTTTCAAACAAACTGCTGTTAAGTTTGAACGAGATCCGCGTTTTGCTGGCGATGTTAAGTATACTTTCAGCAAATCTTTTGCTTTGGCGATGAACGGTTTAGTTTCTTTTTCAAAAGTGCCTCTGCAACTGTCGATTTATTTGGGTTTGTTTTCGGCTTTGGTGTCTATTTTAATGGCTTTTTTGGTTTTGTACTGGCGTCTTTTCTCTCCGAGTACGGCCTTAACTGGTTTGACAATTATCATTATGGCAATTTTCTTTTTGGGTGCGGTGCAGTTGGTGAGTATTGGGATTTTGGGTCAGTATATCGGGCGGATTTACGAGGAGGTGAAGGGGAGGCCGCTTTATACGCTGGCTGAAGTGGCTGGTTTTTGCGATCGCCCAAAGTCGCCAAAATAATCTTAGCAAACAACAGTTAACTAATTGTGCCTAAATTCTATGAATTTATGATATAATTTAACACCATAAAATCTCCTCAAGACTCGTGTTTAAACTTTACGAATATTCTCCGTCAGGCAATTGCTACAAAGTTCGCTTGCTTTTAACTCAGCTCAATATTCCGTTCGATCGCACTGAAATTAATATTCTCCAAAAAGAAAGTCGGACACCCGAATTTTTGGTCAAAAACCCTAACGGCCGCATTCCTGTTTTAGAGATTGCACCGGGTAAGTTTCTGTTTGAATCCAATGCGATTATGTTTTACTTGAGCGAAAAAACTGAGTTTTTCCCCAACGATAAATTTGAACGGGCTCAAGTGATGCAGTGGTTGTTTTTTGAACAGTACAGTCACGAACCTTACATTGCAACTTCCAGATTTTGGATTTCTGTGTTGGGAAAAGCTGAGGAATATCAAGCAGCACTTCAACAAAAAAAAGCGCCCGGTTATGCCGCTTTGGGGGTGATGGAACAGCATTTAGAAAAAAATGACTTTTTTGTAGGCGATCGCTATTCTATTGCTGATATCGGTTTATTTGCTTACACTCACGTTGCTGGCGAAGGCGGATTTGATTTGACTGGGTTTCCGGCAATTCAAAATTGGATCGGTAGAGTCAAAAATCAGCCTCGATATATCAGCATTACATAAATCTAGGGTGCACCTCGCACTTTAGCTAATTTAAGCTTTGAAAAACCACAAAAAAATTAGTTCGCATCACAAATCTGCTGCTTGCTGAATTGATGCTTTTTTCCCTACTGCTACACAGATCACAACTAAACAAGCGCTGCCTAGGGCGATCGGTTCTATAGTTTCACCAAGCAAAATTGCCGATGCTAGAATAGTCAAAAATGGTTGCAATAACTGAATTTGCCCTACCCTGGCAACTCCGGCAATAGCCATCCCTTGATACCAGGCAAAAAATGCTACAAATTGACTGATAATACTCACATAGGCAAAACCCAACCATGCCGTCGGTGCAGCTATTAATCCATGTTGTATGACTACAAATATTGTAGGCAAAATCTCGAAGGGAGCGATAATTATCAATGCCCAACTAATAACTTGCCATCCGCCTAAAGTCTTAGCTAATTGCCCACCTTCGGCGTAACCAAAAGCAGCAGCAATGACTGATGCAAATAAAGCTAGATCTGCGGCCTGGAGTTGCCCTGCACCAGTAATAATTCCAAAACCAACGACGGTTAGACTCCCGGCGATACTAGCAATCCAAAAACTAGAAGATGGGCGATCGCCCGATCGCAAAACTCCCCCTACTGCTGTTGCTAAGGGCAACAATCCTAATACCACAGCACCGTGGGCGGCCGGTACTTGCTGCATTGCCCAAGCTGATAATAGCGGAAATCCGAGTACAACTCCCAATCCGACCATTGATAAACTCCACAATTGCGGTTTGGAGGGAATTGGTTGATGCGTTATCCGCAGAGTAAAGGCTGCTAGTATAGCTGCTACTAATCCGCGCCCTAAACCTACAATAATAGGGTCTAAATCCTGTACTGCGGCTCTGGTTCCTGGAAGTGTTAAGCTGAAGCCAACTACGCCTAAAAAACCGTAAATTAGCCCGATTGTTTCTGGGTCAAATTGATGATATTTCCAGGGTAATTTCATTTTTAATATATTTGTTAGGTCAGATATAGCCTTTCTGCGATCTCATAGGAGGTACTATAGGGCATAGGGCATAGGGCATAGGGAATAAGGCATACCTCACTTTTTTGAGAAAGGCTATAACGATCGGCGGTTGATACCGCTACTATAGCAATCCTTGCAGGAGTCGTAAAATTTTTACCCCACCCCAACCCTCCCCTTACCAAGGGGAGGGAGTAAGAAATTCACAAATGATTTAGGATTGCTATATACAGATAAAACTAGCCTCCCCTGCTTCAATAACTGGCAATTGAAATTACGTTGTTTGATTCAATCTTCTGAGAGAGAGGAAAGTTTGTATAAACATAGTTTCAACCGCCGTTTGAGCGGAATAGTTATGAATTGTCGATCGCCAATTTTTGATTAGTTTCGCTCGATCGCTTCGCAGCATCCGCCACCTTCAAAGCGTACAAGCTACTTGTATTATTGACATACAACGGCGTACCGTTTAGCAAACAGTCTAACACCACCTCGGTATCTTTGGCAAACAAACCGCGCCGCGTTCCTACTTTGATGGTTTGCCGATTTTCTCCTTGAATTAATTGACCGGATTCAGGAGTAAAAATCAGCGTTCCTGCTTCTCCGTAGATGGTAAAAATGTTTTCCGACTGCCAAAAAGTCTCTCCTTTTCCGTAAACCGCTTCCGCGAAAACGCCATTGGTGAAGCGTAACTGTGCGTTGCACAAACAAGCTTTGTAGAAATCCGGCTGAGTGTCCCAAAATTGAGTTTGACAGTTAACGCTTGTCGCTTCCCCGAACAAATCAGTAAATCGGTGCAGTCGAGAAATTGCACCAATTAAGGGAAAACCAAATAGGGAATGTTGAAAAGTCCAGCGCTTAGGTACTGAACGCACAGAGGTAATTGTAACGTAGCGGGCATAAAAAACTTTACCGACTAATGGCAAAGATTCTTTGATTGAGGAGTGCAAACCGCCTAACAATTCGATGTGTTCGATGTGGAGGAGTTTTTGCTTTTGGGCCGCAAGTTCGATCGCCCTTTCGCCCTCAGATAGTTCTAAAGATAGAGGATATTCCACCACAACGTGCTTGTCATTTTCCAGGGCGGCGAGGACTATCGCCCCGTGATCGCGGTTCACCGTACAGACAATTACCAAATCTAAATCGTCTCTTTCTACCAGCTTGCGCCAAGAAACCGCAGCTTCGGCGCCGAAAGTTTGGCAAAATGCTGCGGTTTTCTCCTGGTTGTGCCCCGCCACTGCTACCAAGTTCGATCGCGCGTCAGCTACCAGCGTCTCGGCTCTCAACTTAGCCGCAAAGCCAGTACCCACAATCCCGACGCGAATAGGGGAATTTAGGGAAAAACCAAAGCCAGCATTAATTTGAGTCATAGGATTTAGATTTTAGATAGTTACAGACTTGCGGTGTAGGGGTTTAGGGTTTTATTGCCCAAATTTTAGGCACAGAAGACAAACTCAAGCAAGCTTTGGGGAAAGTCGATCGACAAACCCCATAGCAAAAAACGGTTATTTGGACTGTAGGGCTCAAAACAGGATTTTTAAGAGAAACCCGGTTATTTTGCGTAAGTCTTGCAGCAACAGTATCACAAGGCTGAGTCGCGCATAGGTATAAGTAATCAAGATGAAATTAGAAAAAGTTATAACTAATCCCATTCAAATTTTTTGTAAATGAGTGTTGCAAGCTTGCTTCTTTCCCCTAATATCATAAAGGGAACGAACCTAAGAGTTAATCTCAGAGCTCATACAGCCTTGAAGGTTGCATTAGGAAAAATTATCAATATTGTTGAATTTTTGAGAGGATTAGTGCATGGCAACTTACAAAGTTACCCTCATCAGCGAAGCCGAAGGAATCAACCAGACCATTGACGTTGATGACGATACTTACATTCTAGATGCTGCCGAAGAAGCAGGACTCGACCTCCCGTATTCTTGCCGCGCTGGAGCTTGCTCCACCTGCGCCGGCAAAATCACATCAGGCGAAATTGACCAATCTGACCAATCTTTCTTGGATGACGACCAAATCGAAGCCGGATTTGTTTTGACCTGCGTCGCTTATCCTAAGTCTGATTGTACGATCGAAACTCACCAAGAAGAATCTCTTTACTAAGTAAGGATTTTCGGCGCGATGCGTTAAGTAACCCGGTTTTTCGTTTTCGTAATTGAGCTATTTGAGTTCAATTACGTTAACAAACCGGGTTTCTGCGTTACAGACAGCGGTTGAAACCGCTTCTGGTCAAACAAAACCCGCAGGCGTGCCGGTTGAAGCAAAGACGGTTAATATTAGGTGATTTTCTTCAGTCCGCTTGGTATGGACTTCGTTTGTCGAGGCGCGATTTCCATCGCTGACTCTGATGGCGATTCTGAATAAACTATTCCCGCCAAAATGTAATGGAATCGTTGAGGGGGACAACTTGAGCGCCGGGAAAATAAAAGTTGAGAATTCGATCGCCACTCCAGCCCAAATTAGCTAAATTGTAAGAACCAGTCTGACTCATTCCCACGCCGTGTCCGAAACCGCCTCCGACAAAAGCATAACCGTTGAGAGTTTTGTCTGGATTGTAAATCGGTTCTAGATAAAAAAGCGTGCTAATCGGCGGGTAAAAAGCATTGCGAATCTCATCTTTTTCGATATCGATGGAGCCCAAGTCAGTTTGAACCTTCATTTGCAAAACTCGACCGGCGGGCGACCTTTCCACCACTTCCACCTGAGTGAGAGTTTTAAAATTAGCTAGCGGGTGCTGTTTCTTTTGAAGATACTGTTTGAGAAATGCCCCAATCGATGTCAAAGAAACTTCTTCGCGCCAGCGGAAAGTGTCTTCTTTTTCCTCATTAAACCCTGTTTTGAGAGTCATAAAGCGGCGGAAGTTGTTTTCGTCAGACAAGCTCTGCTTTGACAAATCCCAGACGTTCTTGGGGGAATCGATAATCGATCGCAAATATGGACGTTCCGGGCCGTGCCACACATCGCCAAAAGTAGCTGTCACGCCGCCGCTAGACGCAGAATAGAGCGCGTCTACGAGCTGATTTTGATAAGTTAGCACCAAACCGCTCGTTTGGGCGATCGCCTTATCGCTTTGCGGATAAACCTCCGTCAAACCTTTATAAACCTGACAGTTAACATCAGCGCACAACTCATAATTATCCACAGCAAACCTCCGCAAATTTCTCAGGGCGTAGGTTCTCGCTAAAATAGTTTGAGCGACAATCGAAGCGTAAGGCGAAAAAGCCCCTATTTCGTGAGGAACAACACCCCGCAAATAAGTTTCCGTCGGCACCTCATTAACTAAAGTATAAGTGCCGTAAGAATTTTTTTGCAGGTGCAAACTGCCACCATAACGGCGAGTTTGTTGAAGAACTTTTTCGGGTTCAGTAGCTGTCGCCTCTTGAGTAGTTTGTTCCAATACCTCAATCGTATTTTTGCCCGCCGTCACATCCAACTCATTGCGGTTGAAACGAAAGCCATTTAAAATCCAAAATGCTTGGGGTATTTGTTTAATAACTTTGGAATCTAAAAAAGCTGTTTTGTTACCTTGAGCTTGCAAACTTTGCAACAGCCAGCGCCGCACAATCGGAGAATTATAAATATCTCTTTTTGCCCAAACTTGCCAGCGCAAAGGTTGGGCAATTTCTACATCAATACCCTTAGCGCGCCACTGATTGGCGCTATCTTCTGCGCTTTCAAAACTGCGGTGGGAGCTCAGAACAACTCGTTCTTCTACTAATGGCGATTGCAGAGGTTTATTGGCAATTTCTAGCTTGATGCTGGGAGCAGTTTTGGTTTCTGTGCCTTGAGGAGTTTTGTAACTTAATGTTAAGCTGTCGCCCGGTAATGCTTTCAGCGTGAGTTTGTCGGTGGCTTTATTACCAAACCGCTGCACCACGCCAATTTTGATGAGTCTATTTTGGGGAGTTTGGGCGTTTCCCGCAGCGCCCAAAATCGGCAACAGGCAAAATGCGGCGAATACAGCGCGAGAAATGCAGCTAAACCATTTGTAACTTGGAGTTGGAGGTGTTTGAGCGAACACAGTTATCTGTCTCCAGATAGTTGAAATTTGGGGAGTTTTGATTTTACGTTAGCACATTTGGCGGCTGCGGAGAGGGGAATTGCCGGAGATAGGCCAATATACTTGGGCTAGTCGCGAGTTCAGAAACCGGGTTTCTTCGGAGATTTGTCGCTACTAAACGTACAATTTCCAAGAATACCCGGTTTCTAGCCTCCCACGATCAGCCCTGAAACTGTCCAAACTGCACTAACTAATATAGCCTTTCTACCGAAAGATGAGGTACTATGCGGGATAGGGCATAGGCCAAACCGGGCATGAGGCTCTCCTCACTTTTGTGCGAACCGCTATATTGTGTCTGGTGGATTGATAACAACAAGATTAATGCGATCGTTCGGACTTCAGTCCTCTAATTTGGAAAAAAACTGAATTCCTGACTGCGAACCTATGTTAATTTTGGGTAATTTAACGGCAAGGATATATATCAATTCCGGTTGCACTCATACATGATGTTAACAGTTAACAGTCAACAGTCAACAGTCAACAGTTAACAGTCAACAGTCAACAGTCAACAGTCAACAGTCAACAGTGAATTTACTATTCCGATGAACAGAGGATTTGATATCACTTAGTTGCTTGCTGTTTCCAATACTGACAGGCGGCATAGGCTAAGGTGACAGCGCCCGTAACTATAGCTGCTTCATCCACCTCAAACTGCGGGTGATGGAGGGGATAGTTGGGTTTGTCAGCCAGTCCCACTCCTAAGCGAAACATGGTTCCCGGTGCGTGTTCTAGATACATTGAAAAATCTTCGGCGCCGAGGGATGGTTCTGGTAAAATTTGGACGCGCGATCGACCTAAAGCTTCTAAAGCCGCAGTTTCTACTAATTGCGTCAGTTTTGGGTCGTTTTGGACTCCGGGCACGCCGCGCTTGTAGGTGAGTTCGTATTTGGCGCCGTAAGTCGCGCAGACGCTGGAAACAATTTGTTCGATCCAAGCCGGTAGTTTTTCGTGGGTTTCGGGATGGAGCGATCGCACGGTTCCCAATAATTTTACGCGATCGGCAATCACGTTGGGCGCCCGTCCGCCGCTAATTTGCCCGATCGTCAAAACCACAGGCCTCAAAGGATTTTGCATCCGGCTAATTGCCTGCTGCAAACTGGTAATTACTTGAGAAGCTATCCAAATTGCATCGATCGCCTCGTGAGGACGCGCACCGTGGCCGGATTCGCCCATTACAATCACTTCTAGGTCATCCGCCGCCGCCGTCAGTGCCCCGTGGCGGATACCGACACAACCGCCGGGAATCGTCGGAAAAACGTGCACTCCGAGGATACCGTCAACATCTTGCATCGCCCCATCTTGAATCATCCATTGAGCGCCTTGGGCAATCTCTTCTGCAGGCTGAAACAAGAAGCGGACGTTACCGGGCAATTTTTCTTTTAACTTCGACAAAATCATTGCCGCGCCCAAACCGACTGTGGTGTGGATATCGTGGCCGCAGGCGTGCATCACTCCGTCGTTGCGGGAGGCAAATTCTAGGTTAGTACGTTCTTGAATTGGCAAAGCGTCCATATCGGTGCGAATTGCCAGCCACCGGGACTCGCTGCTGTCAACTTTGAGCTCGCCGAGCACTCCTGTTTTGCCGATTCCTTCGATGGCGCGGACTCCGCTGGATGCGAGAACACCGGCTACATAGGCGGCGGTTTGGTATTCTTGGCCGCTGAGTTCGGGGTGGGAGTGGATGTGGCGGCGAATTTCGATCAAGCGGGGTGCGAGGGTAGCGGCTAGTTCTTGGATGCGGGCAAGAAGCATAGATTATCTTGGGGAGTGCGGTACAAGCTGTAGTCAACTAGGTTAACGCAAATATCTGAGGTTAAACTCACATCAAGCACCATTCTCGCTTAACAGGATGCCTGTTCCACAAGAACATTTTTGTTTAGCGATCGGGATTGTCCTCTTCATACACCATTAAATCTCCCGGCTGACAGTTCAGTGCTCTGCACAAAGCGCTGAGAGTGGCTTCGTCAATTCGGGTGAGTCGGCGACGGGTTTTGATTTTAGACACAGAAGTGGGGTGCATCCCAATTCTAGCCGCCAATTCTTTATTGCTGATATTGCGATCGGCCATCACAACTGCCAATTTCCAACGGATCACTGCTGATGCTCAACTGCTAGCGATAACTTTGCAAGCAAATGTTACCATTCTGCAACCTTAACTATCCCTTAAGTTGTCGTTGCGAGCATTTATTTTGTCGTAACGATTGACAAACGGCAGCGATTGAACTAGACTCAGGATGTACAAACGGAAAAGCGATCGCCCCCCTGGCCTGGAAAACTGGAGGGCGATCGCAATTCCACTATTCGTGTAATTCAAAGTCTATGATATCACAGCCAAAATCAGTTCCCGAACTGCTCCGGGAAGAAATTCCTGATGTACCTCAAGGTAAGCAACCGATTCGTTTGCTGTTGTGCGGCGTTCCCAAAGCGGTAGACAGCATCGTTAATCTGTTACACGTTTTAGGTTTTGCAGAAGTTGGGGAATGGAGCCCGCCTCTACCATCGCCGATAGCGGGTGAGGTGATTCGGATTTTAACCCGTTACTGGAAAGAGTAATTGTTGAGGGCGATCGCACGAATTGAAAAAGTGCGATCGACCTTTCTGTCTCATTTAGGGCTTACCCATAAATACCAAAGAAACCGGGTTTTTCACGACAGTTAAAGGCCCGGATGCAGTATTTCCGTAAAAAACCCGGTTTCTGACTACCCGCAAACCAACGTTGGCTAGAATAAATTTAATTAAATTAAAAATAAATTTGCGGCATTTCGTGATAAAATAAAAACCTAAAAATAATCCTACAAAAAAAGCAATGTCTGAAATTACTCTAGACGAAACCAAACTTAAAGAATTGCTCAAAGCAGCTATTTTTGAGTTGTTAAAAGAACAAAAAGAAGTCTTTTCGGAAATTTTAACCGAAGCCCTAGAAGATATAGGGATGGAAAATGCTATCAAAGAAGGTGAAAATACTGAAACAGTCAGCCGCGACCAAATCTTCAAAATTTTGAAGGGACAACCATGATTGTTGAGTTTAGAAAAAGCTTTGAAAAGGATTTACTCAAGATTCTTGATGCCAACTTGTTTGAAAGAATTCAGGAAGCGATAGAAGACGTTGAGAATGCAGAAAAATTAAATGAAGTCAGCAATCTTAAAAAACTCAAGGGCGATGGAGATTACTATCGCATTAGGCTGGGAGATTACCGCATCGGTATTAAAGTTAATGATGGCATAGTCTGTTTTGTCAGGATACTGCATAGGAAAGAGATTTACAGATACTTTCCGTAATCATTTCAGCCTTCACCCCATCCTCACCAACTCAAACTAAAATTAATCTTTAATTATTGTCAGGTCGGAAGCGCAAGCAATTGAGCGATCGCACTTTCTGAATAGTTTCAAAATCGCGATCGTTATGAACTAGAATAAGTTGGTACTCGATCGCAAGTTGGGCAATGCAGCAGTCGATACTACTTCTAACCGTTAACCCAAGGCGCTTGCAAATCGTAGTAAATCCGAGCAGCCGCTACCCAAGTATTAGGCGTAGACTCGATGTAGTCTTGTTCTTGGAGATAAGTTTCTAATAGTGTCCACTCCCGTTCATCTCGACAACCTTGCAAAAGTTCCATCTGAGTAAATCGGTTCAGGAAAATACTTTCATCATTAATTATTGCTTCCAAGGATTGGCGTACTACACCTGTCTTGTCGCGCAAAACGCCAGACGGAAGTATCAATCAGAAACATTTTTGTTTTCCCGCAAGGCTTTATAATCGTAGTCAGTCGAGAATTGAATTTGTCCGCTTAAATCGAGTAGGTTCCGCTTTTTTCGGGTGCGAATTAATTCTTGCAAAGCAAAGTCAATCAGTTCTTTTTCTGTCTTGAAATTGGTTAAGCGAAAGGCTTCTTTAACCAACTCTTCGTTAAGTTCAACGGGGATTTTCATGGTTAATCTTTCATCTCATTGTAATAATACTTACAAGCCACGATCGCAATTTTGTCATCCGCAACTTGGTAAACTAATCGTTTTTACCTGTTTTTGATTGTGATAATTATAGCGTTTTTAGTTTAATGACAACGAAGTATTCTCGGAAAAAACCCGGTTTCTGACGGCGCACAAATCAAAGAAACCGGGTTTTTCCCAGTTTCTAGGATGTGTGACGAGTATTCTGGAAAAAACCCGGTTTCTCGCCACCCATCCACTATTCATTGAAGGTATTTTAGATACCTATGTTTTCGGTACGTAAGTCGATCGCACTTGCAACTCCTTCAACTGCTTCTCATCCACACCAGCCGGCGCATTCGTCAGCAAACAACCAGCCTGTTGAGTCTTCGGAAACGCAATCACATCTATTCAGTGTAATGATACTTACAAGCCACGATCGCAATTTCTCGATCCGTAACTTGGTAAACTAAACGATGTTCGTTATCAATGCGCCTAGACCAAAAACCACTTAACTCGTATTTCAGAGGTTCAGGTTTTCCCAATCCTTCAAAGGGCGATCGGTCTATATCTTTAATCAATTCTACAATTTTGCGATAAATCTTTTTGTCTAATTTTGCCCATTCATTAAAATCTGCAAAAGCAGAAGATTCAAAAACAATTCTTCTGCTCATTGCAAATTCTCTAAGTTAACTTCAACTAATTTTTCCCCCTCTTTAACATTTTCAATAGCTTTTAAAAGTCTATTTTTGTTGACTTCAGATTTCAAAAGATATTCGGTTTCATCACACTCAGAAACAATTATTTCAATCTCTTTATCTCCAAAAGTCGCCTTAATTTGTTCTAAAAAATGATGATTGAGTTCGCTGGCTTTTAAACGATAAACTGTTGACATCGTTTTTACCTATTTTCGATTATGATAATTAGAGCGTTTTTAGTCTAAAGACGTGGAATGTAACTAGAGCATACAATATCAGCGAAAGTTTTGACTCAATGACAGTCAAGGACGCAGAATCGTGTCTGTCATGCTGAACAAAACGCAGTGTAGTGAAGCATCCAGCGAGATGCTTCCCTTCTCTCAGCATGACACATAGGCTTTGCCTAAGTCCCGATCGCCTTATGACTTGGGCGTATAAGTCGATCGCACTTGCAACTCCTTCAACTGCTTCTCATCCACACCAGCCGGCGCATTCGTCAGCAAACAACCAGCCTGTTGAGTCTTCGGAAACGCAATCACATCGCGAATCGAATCCTCGCCCGCCAACAGCATCACCAACCGATCCAAACCGTAAGCAATCCCGCCGTGGGGCGGAGTTCCGTACTCAAACGCATCCAACAAAAAGCCGAACTTATTGTAAGCTTCCTCCGTCGATAAACCGATCGCCTCAAACACCTTTTCCTGAACATCCCGCTGATAAATCCGCAGAGAACCACCGCCCACTTCCGTGCCGTTTAACACCAAGTCGTAAGCTTGAGCCCTCGCCGTCTTCAAATCGTGAATATCGTCAGGATGCGGCGCAGTAAACGGGTGATGGATAGCTTCCAAACGCTTCTCGTCAGCGTTCCATTCAAACATCGGGAAATCCGTCACCCACAGCAGATTCATCTTCTCTTTGTCGATCAGTCCCAATTCGTTACCGACAAACAAACGCAATCTATCCAAAGTCTTATTGACAGCAGTCGCGTCGGCTGCTGCAAACAACAACAAATGACCAGGTTTCGCGCCCGTGCGATCGAGCAATTCCTGTTTTTGCGCTTCCGTCAAATTATCCTTAATTGCGCCGATCGTATCAATTTCGCCATTTTCCCGCACCCGAATAAAAGCCAATCCCTTCGCACCGGCTTCCGTGGCTTCCTTAAACAAATCGCCTTTTTTAATCCGTTCGTTAGAAAAAGCCTCATTCCCCCCCGGAATCGGCAAAGTTTTCACAATTCCGCCCGCAGCAATCGCCCCAGAAAATACCTTAAATCCCGAATCTTTCATCAAATCGGAAACATCGATTAATTCCATACCGAAACGAGTATCCGGTTTGTCGCTACCGTAGCGATCCATTGCTTCGGCGTAAGTCAAACGCGGGAAAGGACGGGGCAATTCTACGCCTTTGACACTTTGGAAAATTTGGCAAACTAAACCTTCGTTTAATTCCAGGATTTCTTCTAAAGACATGAAACTCATTTCCATGTCTAATTGCGTGAATTCCGGCTGTCTGTCGGCGCGCAAATCTTCATCGCGGAAACAGCGGGCAATTTGATAGTATCTGTCAAATCCCGAAACCATTAACAATTGTTTGAACAACTGCGGCGACTGCGGCAAAGCATACCATTCGCCCAAATTGACGCGGCTGGGAACTAAATAATCTCTGGCACCTTCGGGAGTCGATCGAGTTAAAATCGGCGTTTCAATTTCCATAAAATTGCCGACATCTTCCAGGTAACGGCGCATAGCTTTGACAACTTGGTGGCGAAGCTGCAAGTTGCGACTCATACGATCGCGCCGCAAGTCCAAATACCGATATTTCAGCCGCAAATCTTCCCGCACATTTTCATGATCCGCCGTGGAAATCTGAAACGGTAACAGCTTGCGAACCGCATTTAACAACTCAATTTCGTCCGCGTAAATTTCTATTTCACCCGTAGGCAATTTCGGGTTGAGGGAATCTTCGGGGCGGCTGGTGACTCTACCGGTAATTTTAAGCACGTATTCGCTGCGCAAAGACTCAGCGCCGTGATAGGAGTCGGGGGTGCGTTCAGGATCGCTGACAATTTGCACAATACCCGATCGATCGCGCACGTCGAGAAAAATCACTCCGCCATGATCGCGGCGGCGATCCACCCAGCCGTAAAGGGTGACAGTCTCTCCGATATGTTTGCTTCGCAGGTCGCCGCAGTAGTAAGTTCTCATGGTTCGGGGTTTTGGACTAAAAATAAAGCTTTTTTATTATGCAGTATGGCTGAACCTTTTGCTGAATGCAAATTAAAGGGCGATCGCTATTAGCCCGCCCAGTTTGGAAACCGGGCGGGCCCGCGCGATCGACTATCGCAAGACTGTTGCGGAAAATCTTTCTAGGAATCGCGGCGATCCGACTTGTCACAAAACGCCGTTAGCGAGTTCCATGCAGACTTAGCCGTTTCCTTCAAGCGAGTGCCCAGCGACTCAATTTCTCCCACAACAACGTGCCAATTTTTTTCAGTTTGTTTCTGAATGTCGTCAACAGCTTGTTCGATGCGATCGCGTTCGACCAATTTATTTTGTTCCACCGCTTCTCGCGCTTGTCGCACAGCTTTCAAATAAGCTTCGCGGCTGACTTCGCCGGCATCTTGTACCTGCGCTTGCGCCCGCGTTTTAATTGCATCAAGTACCAGCCAATTTTTCTCGGATTCTTTTTTGATCAGGCTGACTGCTTCTTTCATTCTGTCTTTGGCGATCGACTTATTTTCGTCGATCGCCTCACTGGCTTTCGTCACAGCTTTCAAATAAGCTTCGCGGGTGAGTTCGCCGGCGGCTTGAAATTCGGCAGCGGCGCGTTTTTTGATTGATTCAAACAAAGCCGCAGTTTCTGCGATCGTTTCATCAGTCGCGTCGGGCATCTCTTGTTTGACGATCGCCGTCGTTTCGGGAGTTACCTCTACAATTGTTGTCTCAGTCAAATTTGGATCTGTCATATGAATTATCTCCTTTCTTAAATCTGCTGCGAATGGACTTTGTATTTATAGCGCCAGAATTCATTCTGGCATTTTAGCATTGAAACCGCCTGTCGGATACCGCCCACTTACAGGTACGGTTTAGCGTACTTAAATTTATGATAATTCCCTTCACCTAACAACCCACAACAAACTTAATTTTTTAACATCAAAGTTTAAAATTTAAAATTTCAATCTTCGCCCTGCAAATCTCCGACATCGCTAGTCTGTAACAATTGGTGACTTTTTTGGGCGTACAGCCAAGATTGAGGAAATTTGTATCGATCTAGGAGGATATCTTCGAGGGTGACTTTCATCTGATTGGCGCAGATGTGCGGTGGTACTTTGCGCGTTCCCGTGCTCATGTCGGGAATTGCGATCGTTTCAATGATATGTTTGACCGGCGTTCCGTCTGCAACAGTGCCATGTTTTACCAAACTTAAAATAGCGCGGGTTGCTAGATAAACATTTACTGTTTCTGTTAAAATTGTGAGAACCCGCATGAGTGGGGCAGCTATCTAATAGGGAACTTCATCATGAACTGTATCTACAACTTCTGCCAATCCTACTAAAAATTCGCCGTGATGGCGAGTCTGAATTAGTTTTTGCAGGCGTTCTTGAACGTGACCTTCAAAATACTCCGAAATTTTTAAACTTAAGCCACAGTCCATGAACCCAAAACTCTTCGCCCGACTAACAAAAGCATCGCATTTTACCTCAAAAATTGAGCCTCGGTGGATCTTGACGTTTTCAGTATTGCCGCCAGTGCTTTCCCAAGCTTTAACTCAATCATCCTCTGCTGTTGGCAGCACAATTTGCATAAAAAATCTCAATTGATTTTAATTGGCAACAGCCTGAGCGATCGCCCATTTGATTGTACAATATTTTACATGAATCAGCTCAGTATCAAATCTAAAATCTCAAATTGTTTGATGCTACAAGACCCGAATCTCCGACACCCGATCGCCATTAGTTTCGGTGCCATCGCCGGCGCTTTGAGCAGGTATTATATCACCTTGTGGTTTGCCAACCGTTTCGGTACAGCTTTTCCCTACGGAACTTTTTTTATTAACATCACCGGTTGCTTGGCTATGGGATTTTTTATCACCCTCGCTTTTGAACGGGTGCCGGCGATTCCGACGGAAGTGCGGTTAATGGTTGCGACGGGCTTTTTGGGCGCTTATACTACTTTTTCGACTTACGGTTTAGAGTCAAATGTCTTGTGGCGCGATCGAGCTTACAGCCTTGCCACTTTTTACTGGGTTAGCAGTGCCATACTTGGAGTAATCGCCGTTCAGTTAGGCAGCCTTTTAGCACAAATTGGCAAATAGATAAATACAGTTTACATTTTTTATTAGAGACAATCGAGCACCTGTAGGGAAACAGCAATGCCTAAGTCCGGCGAGTTATCGGCAAATTAAAGATAATTTGTATAAAATCAGTCATTGTAGCAATAATATTGAAAATTAATCTCAAAATCCAGTTTTTTTAGAGAAACCAAGTTTTGGCGATCGCTCATCATTTCAGCTTTAATTGATATCTCGCAGATTTTACCCATTGTCGCCAGCAGGTCTTGCGAAAAATGAGTTTATGGGGTATAGGTATGGAAACCCAAGAATCAATTTTAAAACCAGCGGACGGGAACTCCTGTCTGCAGACAAATATCCGTTGTCAGTTTACGATCGGGGCTATTTCATTCTCAGGAAAATCAGGATTTTGTAGGCGTCGTGGATGGTGCGGGCCGACCCTCCCCTGTCTAGGAGGGCGATCGCGGGGGGATTGGCCCTACAAAGAATGAAATAGCCCTGAGTTTATGATAGTTTTGGTCTAATGACCAATGACCAATGACTAATGACCAATGACTAATGACCAATGACTAATGACCAATGACTAATGACTAATGACCAATGACTAATGACCAATGACCAATGACTAATAACTAAACTTAAACAACAAGCGAGGGGGTTTAGCTGTGATAGCTAAAACAGCAACAGAGTGCCTCATTACCTTAAAAGGCGTTAGCAAAGCTTACCAGCAGCCAAACGGTCAAAAAATTTCTATTTTAGAGCAAATTAATTTAGAATTGCGATCGGGCGAAATAGTAGCTTTGCTCGGCCCTTCCGGGTCAGGTAAATCAACATTGATGCGGATGATAGCCGGACTAATTCCGCCCAGCGAAGGTCAAATTTTCTACCACAATCGTCCTTTAGTCGGCTTAAATCCTGGGGTGGCAATTGTATTTCAAAACTTTGCTCTTTATCCCTGGTTGACGGTACTAGAAAATGTAGAATTAGGCTTAAAAGCTAAAGGAGAAATGCCCGAACCGCGCCTCCAAAAAGCCTTGAAAATGATTGATATTATCGGTTTGGACGGATTTGAAAATGCTTATCCCAAAGAACTTTCGGGCGGAATGCGGCAGCGGGTGGGATTTGCTAGAGCTTTGGCGGTGGAACCCGAACTGCTTTGCATGGATGAACCGTTTTCAGCTTTAGATGTTCTGACTGCTGAAAACTTGCGGTTTGAGTTATTAGATTTGTGGCTGGAAAAAAAGATTCCCACCAAAGCTGTGTTAATCGTAACTCACGGGATTGAGGAAGCGGTTATTTTAGCCGATCGCATTGTAGTCCTCGGCCGCAATCCGGGGCGAATTCGCGCCGACTTGACCGTGAATTTGCCGCACTACCGCGATCGCAAAACAGTCGAATTCCAAACTCTCGTAGACCAAGTTTACAAAATCCTCACCAATCCCGAATTGAGCTGCGTCACAGTGACAACACCCGCTGAAAGTACCGCTACTACTGCGTCTGAAGCTCAACCCGCCCCAACGCCTAAATACCAATCTCTGCCGCAGGTGCGAACAGGTGCGATCGCAGGTTTGCTGGAACTCTTAGAAGACCGCCAAGAGAAAGACCTCTACCGCCTCGGTCAAGAATTAATGCTAGAGGTAGACGACATTTTGCCGATCGTCGAAGCAGCAAAATTAATGGAATTCCTAGTAATCCAAGAAGGCGACCTGCTTTTAACACCAGTTGGCCTTCAATTCATAGCCGGCGGAATTGACCAGCGAAAACAAATTGTCCGCACCCAAATTATCAGCAACATTCTCCTCGTACAGCAAATTTATAGAATGCTTCAGGCCAAGCGCAATCACCGCATTTCAGAAGAGTTAATTCTGGATATTCTCGAAGCCCACTTTAGCCCGAAAGAAGCAATAAGACAATTGCAAACCGCGATTGATTTGGGTCGCTATGCCGAGTTGTACAGCTACGACGAACCAGGAGGCGAAATATTTTTAGAATCAGAAGTCAACAATCAGTAGTCAATAGTCAGTAGTCAGTAGTCAGTAGTCAGTAGTCAGTGGTCAGTAGTCAGTGGTCAGTAGGGGCGGTGGATGGTGCGGGCCCGCCCTCTTAGTAGTCAGTAGTCAGTAGTCAGTAGTCAATAGTCCTTAGTCATTAGTCATTAAGCTGTCGCGCAAATAAACATTGCATATTGGCTCGTTACCAGGCTGTGCCTGGTAATGCAGATCCCGAGGCTCTGCCTCTCTTTACCCCCTGAGCTTCTGGAGAGAGAAGTGTGGCAGATGTTTAATTTATTAAATTTTGGTTCCTTACATGAAATTTAAATGCAGAACAGCTTAGTCAGTAGTCAGCAGTCATTTGTCAGCAGTCATTACTGGTTGACAATGCCCAATCCCTCCGCTTCGCGCTCGCCCAATCCCTCCGCTTCGCTCCGCCCAATCCCTCCGCTTCGCTCCGCCCAATTCCCTGTTTGCCCAATGCCCAATTCCCCATAACTAATAATTATGACAAGACCCCTAATACCCGCCAATCAAACTTTAGAAAGATCCGCTTGGACTTGGCAAGACGGATTGCTGATTCTAGCGATATTTTCTCTAATTTTCGTAATCGTTCAAACAGCATCTCAATTCAACGGTGAGTACAACCCTAATTTTAAAATTGAAACCACACTAAATGTCTTGCCAGGGTATACAGCCCAGACTCTTTTACGCATGACAGCCGCCTATTTTTTATCCTTGCTATTTACCTTGGTTTATGCTTATTCTGCTTACCGTTCTGCCCTAGCAGCAAAAATTTTAATTCCCTTGTTAGATATTTTGCAGTCAATTCCGGTTTTATCTTTTTTGCCCGGAGTTGTTTTAGCCCTAGTGACTTTATTTCCAGGTCAAAGAATCGGCGTAGAACTCGCATCGATTATCTTAATATTTACTGGAATGACTTGGAATATGACCTTTAGTTTCTATCAGTCGCTTTCCGGCATTCCGCAAGAACTAAAGGAAGCTGCACGAGTTTATCGCCTCAATGCTTGGCAGCAATTTTGGACGTTAGAATTGCCCGCTGGTGCGATCGGACTGGTGTGGAACAGCGTCATGTCAGTGGCTGGCGGGTGGTTCTTTTTGATTGCGATCGAGTCTTTTACCTTGGGCGACAAAAATTTTAATTTGCCCGGACTTGGTTCCTATTTGGGCAAAGCAGCCAATGAAGGCAATTTTGGGGCGATCGGTTGGGGCTTAGCAATATTAATTGGTGTGATTGTAGCGATCGACTTTTTTATCTGGCAGCCTTTAATTGCTTGGGCAGAAAAATTTAAATATCAAACCGTGGAAGCTACCAACGTACCGCAGTCAAAGGTGTTGGATTTTTTAAGGCGATCGCCCACACTGCGGGTGTTGAAATCGCGGATTTCGCCCCTTGGCGACAGTTTCGATCGCACTTTAGCCAGAGCTTTTACACCTGCTAACTTACCAAAAAGCGATCGCCCGCAAAGCCGCCTCGGAAATTGGATAAATTGGCTGTTTCTGTGCGGGTTTGCCGCGATCGTGCTTTGGGGAACATGGGAAGCAGTGCTGCTGCTCAGGTTGCTGAGTTTTTCGGACTGGCAAAAAGTCATGGGAGGTGCATTTTTTACCGCTTTACGAGTCATTTGCGCCCTATTTTTATCGCTGTTGTGGACAGTACCCCTCGGAGTGGCGATCGGGCGAAATCCGCGTTTAGCTCAACTTTTGCAACCCTTAGTACAAATAGCCGCTTCTGTACCAGCAACGGCTTTATTTCCTGTATTGCTGCTAGCTTTAATTCACGCAGGAGGCGGCTTACAAATAGGTTCTGTGGCGTTGATGATGTTGGGTACAATGTGGTATTTGCTGTTTAATGTGATTGCCGGCGCTCAATCCATACCATCGGAATTGTTTGAAGCCGCGCAAGTTTACAAGCTTTCACTAATTCAGCGCTGGAAAACTTTAATTATTCCCGGAATCTTCCCTTACTTAATTACAGGAATTATTACGGCGGTGGGGGGAGCTTGGAATGCGAGTATTGTCAGCGAATACGTGCAGTTTAAAGGTGAAATAATTAAAACAAGCGGCTTGGGCGAGACGATTTCTGAAGCCACGGCATCGGGCAATTTTCCTCTGCTATTAGCAGCCACTTCTGTGATGTCGCTGCTGGTGGTATTGACTAACCGTTTGGTGTGGCGGCCGCTTTACCGTTTGGCACAAGAAAAGTATCAGTTATTGGTTTAATTTGGATGCCAAATAGGATGGCAATCTAGCGATCGACTTTCGTTAAATCAGTAACTAATTATTGTCGCAAAACTACCATTGAACTTGAAATGATGCAGTTAACCGGTTCCCCGGAACTTCCTGGGAACCCATGCCAGCAAAGAAGAGCCTCAGCACGCGATTTAGTCGGCATAGCCGATCGCTCTGCCTTACCAGGCATAGTTCAAAAGCGCCCCATTAACTCCCAAAATATATTGACAATATTTGTTTTATTTGTATAATATAATCGGTCAAATATTTATAGAAATGCCAAAGTGACAAGCAAAAAAATCACCAGCAAAAGCCTAAAGTTTGCAGCGATCGGCTGCGTCTTATCGATATTGTTTCCCGCAGTTTTACCTTCAGTTGCCTCCGCCGAAACAGCACTGCAAGAAATTAAGCAAACCGGCATTCTGAAAGTCGGCATCAGAAAAGATGCTGCTCCCTTCGGCTACTTGGAAGGCGAAAAGTGGCAAGGAGTTTGCATCGAAGGGTTAGAGCTTTTCCGAGCTGACTTAGAAAAGAAATTAAATCGCTCTGTTCGGTTAGAAAAACTCGAAACCAACCTCAACGAATCAGCCGAAAAAGGGCGATTTCGTAGCGTCACCAGCAAGCGCGCTCACCTGGAATGCGGGCCCAATACAATCCTCCAAAATCCCCCCAGCGGAATTGCCTATTCGCTACCCTTTTTATACAGCGGCACCTATCTGTTAGTCAAGCCAGAAAACAAACTGAGAGTCAATCCTTCGGGATTCCTGCAAGGGGCGACAATTGGCGTGTTGAGCGGTTCTCTTACCGAACAATTCATTGCAGGCAGATATCAACTAGCCAACCAGAAAATTTATCAAGGTATGGCGGGGAGAGAGTCTGGTGTAACAGATGCGGCAGCAGGAAAAATCGATGCCTTCGCCAGCGATGGAATGCTGTTAGTTGGAGAAGCGCTGAGACAGGGTTTAACTCAAAACCAGTATTCTTTGATACCGGAGCAGCCTTTAACCTGCATTTCCTATGGCATGATCCTGCCTGCAGGTGATACTGAATGGAAAGAAACGGTCAATAATTTTATTCGCAATCAAAGTTCTACGAATTTGTTGGAAAAAGTGTTCGGGCCCAATTCTCCTTTCCTACCGATGAGTGTCGCCGATCAAAATAAATGTATTTGATCCCAAATCGGTTCAACAGTTGACAGCATATAGGTGGACAGTTACCCCGCGCTCGATCGCCAGGAGATTGCGGGCGAGGAAAATTAATTTTTTTCTTCGATCCTTCAAGGGAGAGGCTTTAAACCAATTTTTTCTGGTAAAGTGCGGATTGTGTCATGGCAAGTTCGATCGCTGCGACGAGTGGTGTCAATAGGCTCTAAACTGGATTCAGGAAGGCGCGCAGCACAGGTTTATACCAGTTTCCCCCAAAAATGTAACTGTAGGTAAACTCCAAAACCGCTGACTCCGTAAGTCATCCCCAATTCTTTAATCGATAATCTTCTATGCGAAAATCGAAAAGCGAAAAGGGCATTAGGAGGGTCATCAGTGACAGAAAAAAGTTATCAATCGTCTTCGCTTCCCACTTATGCGCGAAAAGAACTGCGGGAATTAGTTCGATCGCAGTTAAGGGCTTTGTTAGAACAAGGAGACTTTAAAGGAGCAAAAGCGATTTTGCATCCGGTGCAGGAGGCCGACATCGCTGAAGCGATCGAAGGCCTGCCAGAAACCATGCAAGTAATAGCTTTCCGGTTACTTTCCAAAGACGAAGCCATCGGAGTTTACGAATATCTCGACTCCAGCGTTCAGCAGTCCCTCTGCGAAAAATTCAAACGCCAAGAAGTCCTCGACATTGTAGACAAAATGTCGCCGGACGATCGAGCAAAACTGTTTGACGAACTGCCGGCGATATTAGTCCGCCGCCTTTTAGGTCAATTGAGCCCAACAGAACGCGAAGCTACGGCCCAACTTTTGGGTTACGAAGCCAGTACCGCCGGCCGGATCATGACCCCAGAATACATTTCTCTCAAAGAAAGCTTTACCGTCGCCCAAGCTTTAGACCGAATTCGCTCTTTGGCTAGAACTACTGAAACAATTTATTCTCTTTATGTCACCGACGCAGCCCGCAGCCTGACGGGCATTTTATCCTTGCGGGATTTAGTCACTTCTCCCCTGGACAAAACTGTCGGCGAAATTATGACCCGCGATGTAGTTTCTGTTCAGACTGGAACGGATCAAGAAGAAGTAGCTAGGCTGATCCAGCGTTACGATTTTTTAGCAGTGCCCGTTGTAGACCGCGAACAGCGTCTTGTGGGGATCATTACAGTTGACGATGCGATCGACATTTTAGAAGAAGAAGCCGATAAAGATATTTATACCTTGGGCGGTGTCCAGTCCGGCGGCGACAATTATTTTCAGACCGATTTGATCACGGTTGCTCGCAAAAGGGTCGTGTGGCTGTTTGTTCTGCTCTTAACCAATACAGTCACTGGGGCAATTATTAGAGCGCAAGAAGATATTTTGCAGCAAGTAGTCGCCCTAGCAGCCTTTATTCCGCTGCTGACGGGCACTGGAGGCAATGTCGGAGCCCAGTCTTCAACAGTTATAATTCGCGGTTTGAACACTGACGAAATTACGGCGATGGGCCCGTTTAAAGTAATTGTGCGCGAGGGGATGGCGGGAGCGCTGTTAGGAGCTATATTAGGGACTGTAGCAACGGGCTGGGCTTACACTCTGCAAGGGAATTTAGCAGTGGCAATCGCAGTGGGAGTAAGTTTGTTGGCGATCGCAATTTTAGCTTCTCTTGCCGGTTCATCTCTGCCGTTTCTATTTCGTTCTTTGGGTTTAGACCCAGCTTTAATGTCTGCTCCTTTTATTACCACCGCCGTTGATGTCCTTGGAGTTTTGATTTATTTCTCTTTAGCTCGGGTAATTTTGCAGATTTAATATATTTAATGAGATCACGGTTAATAAAAAATTTAATTTGTTTTTCACCGCTGCTCAATTCACGGCCTGCATCCGATCGCACTTTATTTTTACCTGCATATTTATAGTTGATTTAAAAATAATGCAATTATAGGCAAACTCCCAACTCCCATAGACCTCGGTCATTCCCAATCAAAAATCAAAAATCAAAAATGGTATTAGCCTATGTCACCATCCAATTCACCAACTACAATCAAAAAATCCCAGCCTAGCAATTTGTTAGATACTGCTGAATTGGTTTTTCTGGCTGCTTCGGCTGCGGGATTGGCTGCTAGTTTGGTTTGGCAGCAGGGCGTTTATGTCGAAGTGCCTGTAGTGATTTCGCTGGTGTTGAATTTTGTGAACCGGCAGAAGCTGCACGGCCAAGTTAAAACAAGTACGGCGGCTGTGTTCGATCGCGTAAATCAACAAGCAACTATTACCGATCGCGCGATCGAGCAATTGCAACTTGCTGTAAATACCCTAGACGAAGCCCTAGGCCAAACATCTCGCGAAAACCTCAATGTTGGATCGGGAGAAAACGTACACTCTCTAATTTCCGCCATTGAGAACCTGCGCCAGCGACTAATCATTTTAGAAAAAACGATTAAAATGATTCAAAGCGAGATCGAAGTCACCAGTCGCCAATTCAAACAGCGCCCGGAGTTGCAACAAATCGAAACTTTGACAACAATCATTCTCGACTTGCAGCAGTTTATCAACGAACTGCCGCAGTGGGGCAGTTTGCAGCAGCGGCAGCTAACAGAAATTCAGCAAAAAGCAGACAATGCTTTGGTCGAGCTTGCTCAAGAAATTGCTGCAATTCCCAACCGCGTACAGGAAGCTGTAGCTAATCGTGGCGGTGCAATCAACCCGCAGTTGAACGCCGGTGGTTCGAATTTGGAGTCTGACAGTTCTCAGATGCCCGATCGTGTCTATCAACCTAAAAACCAGAACGATAAAATTCGCCAAAAATATCCCAGAGCTTATGTAAAGTGGAGTCAGGATGAAGACGAAAATTTGCAGAAAGAATATGCTAGCGGTCAACAAATTGGCGAATTAGCTCAGAGATTTCAGCGACAGCCGGCTGCTATTCGTTCGCGCTTACAAAAACTAGGATCGATCGAATAATATCAAGGGCATTGGCCCGCGCAGGGCATTGGTTACTATTTCACGAAAATTGAGAACCGCTATATCGAGACTAATGATATCAATTCCGGTTGCACTCATACATGATGTTAACTGTTAACAGTCAACAGTCAACAGTGAATTTATAGTCATTTCAAATAAGTATGAGACTATTTAAAAATGAGGTAAAATGAATAAAAATAGTGAAGCTGCTAGGAAA
>NZ_JAUBTN010000033.1:0-68472 GCF_036705055.1 Microcoleus sp. CZ3-B2
AGAGGGGGAGAGTGGGAGAGGGGGAGAGGGGGGGAGTGGGAGGGGAAAATATTCCCTTGGACTTCTCCGTTACATCCGCTACATCCGCTACAGAATCCGTTGCCGAACTTCCTTCTGTCTTCGATAGAGTATAGAATCCGAGACAAGTAAGGGCGATCGCGCACAAAGCCGACGGCAGACGTACAGCCCACTCGTTAACTCCCAAAGTGCGGTAAGCCACCGCCATCAGCCAGTAAATCAGCGGCGGCTTGTCAAACCTGGTTTCGCCGTTGAAATAAGGAGTGATCCAATCCCCTGTCACCGTCATTTGACGGGCGGCTTCGGCAAACAGCGGTTCGGTTTCGTCAACTAAGCCAATGTTGCCAAGATTCCACAAAAAAGCTACGAAGCCGATCGCCCCCAGCCACAACAGCGACAGTAACAAAGGTGCTAACGGGCGGTGCTTGCGATATTCTGACAAATTTTTAATAACTTCCTTCACCCAAACTTCCTGCGATTTTAGATTTAAAATTTTAACTCGCATTAGAGAGTCTACCGAAAGATTTGCTTTCTCGAAACTCGAAACTCGATCGAATCCGGTTCAAATCAAATCTTGCACCACGCTCAGCAATACCGAAAAAACCGGCTTTCTCAACCAAAATATCGGGCCGCAGCTAAGTAAATCCACCTAATGAAATATAAAATATAGCTCGCGACAAAGCTGGCTGTGTATGTCTTCCTCCGACTTCCTTCTTCCTTCTGCCTTCTGCCTGATGACGTTGTACGGAAAGCTCGGAGGCGACAGCACTAATGACTAATGACTAATGACTGATGACTAATGACTAATGACTAATGACTACTGACGTTGTACCGAAAGCTCGGAGGCGACCGCACTACTGACTACTGACTACTGACTACTGACTACTGACTAATGACTACTGACTAGCCTTCAAGGCTGCAAAATTAATTGCCATTCCTCCGCTGTGCTGTTCCAAGCGGGCGAGGCTGTCTCCCCGGCAACGTAAGGCCCCCAGTAGCGGCGGGAACCATCTTGAGCAAAAACCACCACAATGTCTCCCCGTTTGACTTGTAACTTGCCATCCGGCAGCGATAGCATTAGTCCCTTGTCGCCTCCTTCCCCCGGCGCAAAATCCCAGTGTGCCGGTTTCCCGTAGGATTTCTCGGCTTTGCCTTTCGACAGCAGGGCTACTCGCACTGGGTGTTCGCTGCGGTTGCTGACGCGCAGAATGCCGGCGGCTTTAATATTTGCAGGGATTGAGGCAAGCAATTCCTCCTCTGACTCGCGGGGCGCTGCTATTGAGTCGGGTTTTGGCTCGTTTGCGGTATCTGCCGAGGCTGTGGTAACTGGAGAAACGGGGGGTATTGGGGGGAGTGCGGTGGCTGCGTTCGGTAGATCGCTGGGCTGATTTGCACCGTTGGAGATCGTGATTTCAAAGCGTCCCAGAAACATTCCTATCATTAGGACGATCGACAATCCAATAAAAATCTGGTAAATTTTAAGCTTCATAAGTTTTATTCTTAAACATATAGTTCGCACAGGTGCAATTAGTCATAACTACTTGGAATATAGAGCCTGGGGCTGCTTTGCCACAAGATACAGATACACTTAATTAGTTGACCGATCGCAAGCGAGCGTCTTTGCTAGCAAAGAGGAGGGCTTGACCTTCGATCGCCAAAGCTAATGCAGTCGTGGCGATCGCTCAATACCATCTTAAATGTTAAATTTTAAATTTTAGATGGGGGCCGACACACCCGGTAAACATTTGGAGTCGCTCTCGACCCGCATTTTTTAACTCATCAGTATAATTTTTAACGACTATGCAGAATACCCGAATTAACAGATTGCTTGACATTCTGGGCGAGCAATTCGCACGCTGGGCGAGCAATCCTTGGCGGCGGATTTCGCTTTTGCTCATTAGCTTGCTGTTCGGCACTTTTTTGGGAACTGCTCTTTCGACGATCGCCGGACAATCCTCTGATTGGGATATTATCGCCGCGGCGCTGTTGGTATTGTGGACGGAATTGGTGAGCCTGCTGCTTTATCGTTGGCAGCGGCAAGGAACTCGTTATTTATGGCTGGAAATGCTCCAAGCTCTGAAAATTGGTGTTACTTATAATTTATTTGTGGAAGCTTTCAAGCTTGGTTCTTAACAAGTATTGAGTTTTAGAGGCCTTGCTTTCGAGTGTCCGCCCCATATTTTTAAGCAGATGGATCGAAACTTAAATCCTGTAGAAATTTTAGAAGCATGGATAACTGGCGATCGCCCACTCAAAAAAATCGGCGCCCGCGAGTTAGAATTGCTGGCAGTTTGGGAACTTGCGGATGAGGCGCGATTGCGCGCTTTTAACATTACTCCCGACTCAGCAGCCGATGTTGTCCGTCACAAAAGCGATTTATTCTTTGCTCTGCTTGACGAATTGCATACTTTCCCGCTCAAGTCAACTATTTTTCTCGAAACTTTGTGGAATCTTTGGCTGCCGCTAGCAATCCAATTATCTACTGAAAAACAAAGTTTCAACCGTCCTCTAATTCAAGGCATTTTAGGCAGTCAAGGAACCGGGAAAACGACTTTATGTCAAGTTTTGAAGGTGATTCTGGGAAAAATGGGATATTCTACGGTCAGCATTTCTTTAGATGACCTTTACAAGACTTATGCCGATCGCCAACAACTCCAAAAAGCAGACCCCCGTTTAATTTGGCGCGGCCCCCCCGGAACTCACGATATTGACTTGGGAATCGCAGTTTTAGACAAGTTGCGCGGTTCACAAACTAGCGAATTAGCAGCAGTTGATAATCTAAAATCCGATTTCCCGAAAACAGATATAATTAAAAATATAGAAATTCCCCGGTTTGACAAATCTGCCTGGGGTGGTGCGGGAGACAGAACTCAACCCGAAATTATTTGCGGTGCGGATATTGTACTGTTTGAAGGTTGGTTTGTCGGCGTAAATCCAGTCGCTGATGCCACATTGAACGAGTTTTTAGCAACTGCGCCGTTTCCGATTTCTACAGAGGCTGACTGTCAGTTTGCGCGCGATATGAATGCGAAGCTCCACGACTATTTGCCGCTGTGGAACCGATTAGATCGGTTGATGCTTTTGTATCCCCGAGATTACCGCCTTTCTCAAGTGTGGCGCAATCAGGCGGAACGGGAAATGATGGCGCAGGGTAAGTCGGGAATGTCGGAAGCCGAAATTAATCGGTTTGTTGAATATTTCTGGAAAGCGCTGCATCCTGAGTTATTTATGCAGTCGATGCTGGAGGGCGATCGGGTAGACTTAGTAATTGAAATTTTGGACGATCGCACTGCGAGCAAGATTTGTCGGGCGATCGACTTAAAATCAATCAATTAGCGACACTTAAAACTTCATAGGTATAGCCTTTCAAGCGAAAAATGAGGTACTATCCGGCATGGGGCATAGGCCAAACCGGGCATAGGGCATACCTCAATTTTGTGAGAACCGCTATATAACATTTTTCTAAAGATGTGCTGATGAAGTCTTAGCCCCCCCAAAGTATGGGGGAGCTAATATCTAGCGCTACTTTATGAAATTGGTATTAGATGAAATCCTCTCTTCATCGGAAGAGTAAATTAACAGCTAACAGTTAACAGTTAACAGCTAACAGTTAACAGCTAACAGTTAACAGCTAACAGCTAACAGCTAACAGTTAACAGCTAACAGCTAACAGCTAACAGTTAACATCATGTCTGAGTGCAACCGGAATTGATATTATGTGTCGAGGATTGAGCATTTCTCAATTAACTGCCAGGAGTACCGAGATCGATCGCCTTCTCTACCAAATCGTCGGTAACATTTCCCGCTGCACCTGCCGGCTTAATTTCCTTAGCCATCGCCCGAAAATCATCGGGCTTGCTGCTTGAATTTGCCGATGTTGGGATATCTTTAGGAGCGGGAACATCAAATTTAGGCTTAGTTGCAGCCGCGGCAGCTTTGGCACCTGCACTTGTGCGATCGACTTCACTAACGCTGAATTCTTTGGAAGCTTCGTAGTCTGCCGATACATCAACATTCTGCAACTTTTGTTCTCCAGCTTCCACATTTTCAGTTATTTGCTGAGCGTCAAATGTTTGAGAGTTATTTGCTTCTTTACTGACTTCAGACATATCGGACTCCTTGCTAGTTTTATTTAAGAATTCAATATTTAAATAATAATTTAATTTCGCAGCCTTTTCATCTATCTGCAGATGTATCGGTGGCTTCTATCTTAAGGATGACTTTTGACTACTGGTGGCTAAACATTACGCCCGTATAAAAAACTCATCTAACCGCCAGCCCGTACCCCAAACCCTTATAAAATCAGTCATTTGCTAATCAAAAATCTCAAATCAAAAATCTCAAATCTTAAATCACATTACCTCTAGAGGATGGTGACTTGTACTTACAAATCTTGATATTTATATATTCTGGAAGCATTTTTAAGGAACTTATTTATGAACTCACCCGCCGAAACCAATTCTCACTCTCTCTCCAACGACACTCAAAAGATAGTTCAGAAAATCAACGGGTTGGGTACAGATGAAAAACTGGCGCTGCTCTACTTTATTTATGAAGAAATGGGAGATTCAATTACACCAGCAGCTCCCCAAGCCGCAGAGCCAGAATTAGCTCCCGTGCTGTTAGGTGATTTTTACAACCTTTCTGATGATGAACAACTGAATATAATGCGAGCTATTGTCAACCGCGATGACACCCCTTATTCTCGCGATTACGGAGCTTTAACTGCTAATAATCAGTTGGTGGTTTGGTATGCTTGGGCTATTGGTATGGGTGCTAAAATTGTCGATATCCCCGAAGGATATGAGGCAACTGAGGCTGTCAATGGCCTGTTGGGTGAAATTGAAGGTCTTGATTTTGAACAGCAAATTTCGGTGCTGCGCGATGTAGCTAATAATATGGGCCACACCGATGTTAAACCAATTGCTACTCAGGCTGAAGTTGGGAAAACTTCTAGTCTTTAGTCGGTTGTTAAAACCGCTTCGAGCTAAACGCAGAATCCTGTCCGAGCGATTAACCGCACAGATAGGTTAGTTTGCAGTGCGGAATGCGAGTACGCTCCTAGATTGCGGAATGCGAGTCCGCAATCTAGGAATGTTTTTGTTTTGGTAATCGATCGCACATAATACGATCGCCAATATCAAATTCGGTAGCATCAGAATTGTAGATTTGCATCCTTGAGAGTGCTGTCCCCGAAGAGCGACATCGATTTCGCTCTTCGGGGACAGCACTATATAATTTTGATGCTATCAAAAAGGATCTGACCCGACTTCCTTCTTCCTTTTGTTTCCTGCATTTTTTTAGAGTTGAGCATTAATTTTGCGCGGAATTTCGATGGTAAATGTCGAACCTTGTTCTAGTTGACTTTCTGCGGCAATTGTGCCGTCCATCATCTGAACTAAAGAAGTACAAATCGCTAATCCTAAACCGGTACCTGGATAAGCGCGGGCTGCGGTTTGGTCGGCTTGGCGGAATTTGTCAAAAATTTTGGGCAGATCGGTTTCACAGATGCCGATTCCTGTATCCCGAACTGTGATACTTAGCCGATCGCCATTTAATTCCCGCACCTCAATCGAAATGCAGCCCTGATGCGTGAATTTAATCGCGTTGGAAATCAGATTAACCAAAACTTGCCGCAGCCGCCACTTGTCATTAACTATCAACCGCTCCTGCAAGCAGACGCTGACAGACATTGCTACATTCTTTGCAGTGGCTTGAGTTCCAAATTCCCGGGCGGCATCCATTACTAAGTGCGCTAAATTAAATTCTTCTATTTCTAATTCTGTGCGGCAACTCTCAATTTTGGAGAGTTCGAGGATATCGTTAATCAGGGTTAGCAGGTTTTTGCCATTATTTAAAATCCGCGATACCATCTTTGTTTGCGCCTCTGTCAGCAGTTGTTTGTGCTGGCGCAGCAGCAATTGAGAAAAGCCGATAATCGCATTCATGGGAGTTAGCAATTCGTGGGACATGGTGCCCAAAAATTGGGATTTTAACTTCGCTGCTTCTAGCAGTTGCAATTTTTGCTGTTGAATGCGCCGGCCCTGATTTTCCAGTTCTTCCTGCTGGCGAATTAACAGCTCGTTTTGCAACTCTAAAAGCTGTTCTTGCTTTTTTAATTTTTCGATCGCCCGCGCGTTGTTAATCGCGATCGCAGCTTGTTTTCCCATTACCGCCAGCAGTTGCACAGATCCCTCAATTGCCGCGCACTCTTTGCCGGTGCCGATGGCCAACACGCCCAAACGCCCACTTTCTCCCGACTCGATCGCCGCAGCGATTGTCGCCGCCGGGAATCCCGAGTCGCAGTCAGAGTAGCACAGTTGCGACTCTCCCGTCGCAAACGCTTTCAACAGCAGGTTGTTTTGCACCTGCGGGGTTTTGCCTTTCTCAAAGCTTTGGGAGCCTCCGACAGCGGTGAGCTTGAGGCCGCTGCAATCGCAGTCGGGGAGCGCTACCAGGCAAAATTCAGCTCCGGCGATCGCCTCTAAAGTCGCGTCTGCGATTGCTTGTAACAATTCCGACAAGTTACCCGCGCGCTGGCTTAACAAATTTGTAAACCGATCGATCGCCTGCAAATCTTGCCCAGCCTGCGTTAGCGTCTTGTTTTCGCACAAATTTTCGGCTCGGAAGTTAGCTTGCGAGCACGCTTGGGGCCCCAAAAATTCTGGTTCTGCTTCTGTCCCGGCTTGAGTTTGTTCGATCGCGTCCATATCTGTGTAGGTTCCCACCCACTCTAAAATATCGTGACTTTGTGGGTTCGCGGGCGCTCCTCTGGCTAGGTTCCAGCGGTAAGTGCCGCAGCGCGCCAACAAACGAAATTTTATTTCGTAACTTGGCGGAGGGGTTTGAGGAGTGTGCGTTAGCGAAGCCCGCCCCTGCGGGGGCTGCGCCAACGAAGAGGATCGGGCCAACAGACGAGGACGGTCTTCTGGGTGAACGCGCGCTAAATAGCCGAAACCCAAGGCTGCTGCTGCTGGTACCCCCGTATACTCCTCCCAGCCATGACCTAAATAAGTCGCCCAGCCCTTCGCATTTACTTTCCAAACTATGTGAGGAATTGCCGATCGCAGGCGATCGTCCTGAGTTTTGCAGTCCCAAACTTGCCGTTGGGGGGAAGTTATTTCTGATACTTTGTGTAATACTTCCGTGTCGGAAAACTCGGAGCGAAAAGAGTTATTGCTGTGATAGTGAGTCATAACTGGTTTTTATAAATAAGCACTCAACTTGAACCCTAACATCGACTCAAGACTCGCGCTACTAGCTTTATTTATTTTGATTGCCCGAATGCATCAAAAGTTTTTATAGTTTAAATGTATCTGAGTAGTGTTATCTTTACCTCTATCAAGGGGCGGACAATGGCATAATTCAGTTAAACTGTTAAAAACATTGAGAGCTTACCAGCAAAAAAATGGGTTTAAAGCGTCCCTTTGGAGGGAGAAAGGAAAAATTAATTTCCCTCGCTGACAATCTCTTCGCGATCGAGTACGAGGTGACAGTCCCCGGTCAACTGTTGAACCGTCCCGCGATCGGGCGCAAGCTGGCGATCGCAGCAAAATAACTTAAAAATTAACTTGCATTCTTGGCGACTGCATGAGTATGCTTAAACAAGATGTGCGGCTTGTCAAACTCTAAATCAGCACACATTCTCAAATTTACTCAGTTTGGCTGAGTCAGTGGACGATATTTTAAAAGTTTAGGGGACTATTGGAAGAAACATGAGTAAAATTCGCGTTGCATTGATAGAAGACCACGACCTGACAAGAGTCGGCATCCGCACAGCTTTACAACAGCGTGACACGATAGAAGTTGTCGGCGATGCAGCTAACGCTACAGACGGATTGAAACTGCTTCAATCTTCAAAGCCTGATGTGGCAATTGTAGACATTGGTTTGCCAGATTTTGACGGTATTGAACTTACACAAAAGTTCAAGAAATCGGTAGCGGAGTCCGATCCCGATACCAAAATTTTGATTCTGACTTTTCAGGACAATGAAGAAGAAGTGCTGGCAGCTTTTGCCGCCGGAGCTGACTCTTACTGCATGAAAGATATCAGCTTCGATCAGTTGTTAGACGTGGTAAAAGTAACTCACGAAGGTAACTCTTGGATCGATCCGGCGATCGCCCGCATTGTTCTGAAACAAGCTCGCACGAAGGAGTCGGCCCCGGAAGAACCGAAGGTTGAGGGCAAAAGAGTCACAATTAAGGCGGCCGAACCCGAGTTCAGTCACATCATTGAAACTTACCCTTTAACCGAGCGGGAATTGGAAGTTTTGGAACTGATCGTGCAGGGTTACAGCAATGCTGCGATCGCCGAAAAGCTGTACATTACTGTCGGTACGGTCAAGACTCACGTCCGCAATATTTTAAACAAGTTGTGCGCTGACGATCGCACTCAGGCGGCCGTTCTCGCCCTCCGTTCTGGCTTGGTTGGATGAAGCGTTATCAAAAGGCTAAAAAGTAGTTAACATAGGGTGCGCGTTGCGCGCCTTACTCCGATCCAGTAGGGTGTGCAACGCGCACCTTACTGCCAGAAATATAGGCGGCAATCTCACCATCGCCACCGCGATATTTTTAAGTATTAAAAAGCTATATGCTGTTGTGCAAATAAACATTGTATATTTTGATGACAATCAAAAATCGTCAAATTCTCTCCCCCTCTCCCCTGATCCCCATCGGACCCTCAATCGCCATACACAATCTATATGAGCAACAGCTTATTTACCTCCGCATCTATCCCAGTGCAGATATTTTAAGTTATTATTTATCAGTAAATACACCTTAAGATAGATGTCAAACAATCATACCATTACTAATAGTTAAGATTGAACGATCGCAAATAAAACAAATGGCGATCGCACTTACGAATACTGGCGCGATTTCACTTCACAAAATGCAGAAGCCAGGGCAAAATACCCTGCTTTGAGGAATAGTTGAGCAGTTAAAAAAGTTATATCCGCAGACTGATGCCTGAGTTCGCTTACATTTGCGAAATTAAAAGTATCAACTCTTACTGAAATATTCTAAAAGAGGTACTATGGCGGCTCCAATTGAATTCAAATTATTTGCTCCTTACAACAAAGGAGCTGCCTTGATGGGGTGTTTTTCTAATTGGGAAGAAATCCCGATGGAAAAGGATGAAGAAGGTAATTTCAGCACCAAAGTAGATTTGGAGGATGGCGTTTATCAATACAAATTCCGCGTGCAGTCGAAAAGCTGGTTTCTGGAAGCAGATCAGTGGATAGATTTAGTAGATCCCTACGCGACTGACATTGACGATCCGAGTCAAAACGCCGTTGTTAGGATCAAAAATGGCGATCGCATCGTCGATAGCTACGTCTGGAAACACGACGACAAACCCCTCCCTGCCGATCGAGAATTAGTAATTTACGAAATGCACGTTGCCGACTTTTCCGGCGGCGAAGCAGATCCCCTCGCCCGCGGCAAGTACAAGCACGTAGTCGAAAAACTCGATTACCTAGCAGATCTCGGCATCAACGCGATCGAACTAATGCCCCTCAAAGAATACCCTGGCGACTACAGTTGGGGCTACAACCCCCGCTACTTCTTCGCAGCTGAGTCCAGCTACGGCACCACAGAAGAACTCAAAAACCTCATAGACGAGTGTCACGCCCGCGGCATTCGCGTCATCATCGACGGGATTTACAACCACTCCGAATCATCCAGCCCCCTCACCCAAATCGATCACGATTATTGGTACCACCACGCCCCCCGCGATCCAGACAACAATTGGGGCCCGGAATTCAACTACGAATTTTACGACGAAAAGTTAGGAACTTACCCAGCGCGCAAATTTGCCGGCGATGCAGTCCGCTATTGGGTTCAAGAATACCATCTCGACGGCATTCGTTTCGACGCAGCGCGACAAATTGCCAACTACGATTTCATGCACTGGATCGTTCAAGAAGCCAAAAATGTCGCCGGCCCAAAACCGTTTTACACTATTGCCGAATACATTCCCGAAGAGCCTAGCATCACCAATGTAGACGGGCCGATGGACGGCTGCTGGCACGACAGTTTCTATCACTCGCTGATTCCACAACTGTGCGGCGATAATTTTGATTTAGAGCGGCTCAAAGAGATAATCGACTGCAAGCGCCAAGGTTTCTTGGGCGCTACAAATGTAGTCAATTATTTGAGCAATCACGACCACGATCGCCTATTCTCAGAATTGGGCGATCGCGGAATTTTGGATGAAGCAGCATTCAAGCGGGCGAAGTTGGGAGTTGCGCTGTTAATGACGGCAGTTGGCGTGCCGCTGATTTGGATGGGCGAAGAATTTGGCGAATACAAACCCAAAACAATCGAGCAATCTAAAATCGACTGGACGCTGCTAGGAAATGACATGAATAAAGGTTTGTCGGAATACTACAAAGGCTTGATTCACCTGCGTAAAAATAACCAAGCACTTTACACAGAAAACATCGACTTTTTCCACGAAGATCCCGACGCGAAAGTGTTTGCTTACACTCGTTGGAACGATGAAGGTTCGAGAGTTGTGGTAGTGGCGAATATGTCGGAAAATTATCTGGCAGATTACAGCGTTCCCCACTTCCCGGCCAACGGAACTTGGCATGAATGGACGGGAAATTATGATGTTGAATCCGGCGATGACCATATTATGATTGACTTGCCGGAATACGAAGCAAAAGTCTTTGTTTGGCAGTAATATCAATTCCGCTTGCACTCATACCGGAATTGTTGACTGTTGACTGTTGACTGTTGACTGTTTGCTCGTTACCAGGCAGAGCCTGGTAACGCAGATCCGGAGGCTCTGCCTCCTTTGAGGAAAGCAACTTACAGGAGAAAGCAGTGTAGACCGATGCCCTGAACCCAAGAAATACAGCATATTCCAGGTTTATGAAGTACAGCAGCAGGCAGCAGGCAGCAGGAAGAGGTAATAATAGCAATGATTTGGGCACTCGAAAATGCCCGATCGCGCTGTGACCGTTGCTGTACACCCCGCGAATGCCTGCCTCTGGTAGTACGTGCTTTGAAAATACACGCCTTCGGGCCCGACTCCCATCCCACAAAACAATCAAAATCATCCCGCAATTAGGCAGCGCCCTTTTTTGTTTTGCTTCCGGGTTGTTAATTTAAACTACATATTTTACTCAGTTGATTTTCCCGGCACAATTCGGTTACGGCGGCCACCGGTAATGGTTTGCTAAAGAAGTAACCTTGACCCATCTCGCACTGCAACGACTGCAAAAATGCCAACTGTTCGGCAGTTTCCACACCCTCTGCAATCACCTGTAAATTCAAGCCCTGTCCCAGGGCGATCGCCACTTTCACAATCGTAGCACCGCTGCTGCCGTTGAGCAAATCTGCCACGAAGGATTTGTCTATTTTTAAATTATTGAGCGGAAAGTTTTTCAGAGACCACAAAGAAGAATAACCGGTGCCAAAATCGTCCAGAGAAATGTGAATTCCCATTTGCTGTAACTGCCGCAATACCGACACCGTAAAATTCACATCGGTCATCGCAATGCTCTCAGTAATTTCTATTTCCAAATACTCAGGATTTAACTCGGTTTCTGACAAAATTTTAGCGATGGTTTGTACCGTGTTAGGCTGCATAAACTGGCGGCCTGATAAATTCACAGCTATCCGCATGGGCGGCAATCCCATTAACTGCCACGCACGATTTTGCAAGCAAGCAGTCCGCATCACCCATTCGTCTATTTGGCAGATAAATCCTGTTTCCTCAGCCAAGGGAATAAATCGATCGGGAGCAATCAAACCGCGTTCGGGATGCTGCCAGCGGATCAGAGCTTCCACTCCGACTATTTTGCAGGTATTTAAGTTTATTTGCGGTTGATAGTGCAGCACAAATTCTGAGTTTTTCAGAGCTTTGTAAAGCTGATTTTCTAAGTTAAGTTCTTCGGAGACTTGATTGCCAATCGCCCGCGTGTAAAACTGATAATTATTCCGACCCTTCTGTTTGGCTCTGTACATCGCAGCATCAGCATTTTTTAGCAAAGTTTCTGCATCTTCTCCGTCGTAAGGAGCCAAAGCAATTCCCAAGCTAGCCTTAGTATAAAGCTCCAGCCCGTCAAAATCAAAAGGACTGCTCAAACTGTGGATAATTTCCTTGCAAACCTTAATTGCTTCCTCTGGGCTGTTGATATTGTGCAGCAGCACGGTAAATTCATCCCCGCCCCAACGAGCGAGGGAATCACCCGCGCGCAAACAGTTAGTCAAACGCCGAGATACACCTTGCAGCAACAAATCGCCCACGGGGTGTCCGAGAGTATCGTTAACATTTTTAAATCTGTCCAAATCTAGAAAGATTACCGCCAGCATTTCGGCGTTTTGGTGAGCGTTAGCTAAAGCTAAAGACAGCCTTTGATTAAACAGCAATCTATTCGCTAAACCAGTTAGTTGGTCGTGAGAAGCTTGATGTCGGATCATCGCCTCGACGCGCCTCTGCATTGCAGCCATGTACAGGTGCGTTCCCAAAGATTTTGCTAGCTTCAGTTCCTCAGTGTTCCACTGTTGAGTTTCCCCGGTTTTGATTTCTTTCCAAGCTGTAAAGGACTGTCGGGGACGATCGTTCCGGGCGTCGGAATTGCAATTTCCAGCCCACCAAATTTCGGTTTCTACCGGGCTGCGAAAAACGGTGAGACAGCCGATGCACTGTTGGCCGTATTGCAGCGGTATTGCCAAAAATGACCGCAGGTCAGATTCGATCAAATTGGCAGATAAAGATTTGAGTTGAGGTTCTTGAGAAATATCGGAAATCGCGTACAATTGCGGTACGATTAAACCGGAAATATTTGTATCAATTGAACTGTAATGCTCGGAATGTAAATTTGGAAAAACACCTAATTGGCTGGTATTAACGGCAGTTTTTTCTGCTTCGTTTTCATTGGAAAACCCCATGATCTGCTGCCAAAACTCGCTGAGTTCCAAGTCGCCCTCCGAAGGCTGCTGGCCGCAGGTATAAAGTTGAGCGGGCAGATCGCCAAACTCGGCTGCAATGTACAGCCGCCCTCCCGAACCGTGCAAATGCTTGACAGTTTGTTCGAGAACTACTTGCCGAATTTCGTGGAGTTCTAGAGGAGAGTGCAGCAAACTGCTAATTTGGTTGACAACGGCTTCGTCGCGCGCTTGCTGTCGGGCTTGACTCAGCAGAAAAGATTGGGCGATCGCAATGGAAAGCTGATCCACTAGCAACTGCACCATTTTCAATTCTCGATCGCTAAACCGTTTCGGTTTGCCGTGGTGAGAGACTAACAGCCCCCAAAGCTGATTTTGATGCAAAATCGGCACCGTCAGAGAAGAAAGCGCCCCCATAGCCGTGAGATATTCAACGTGACAGGAGTCTACAGGAGAATAGCGAATATCTTCAACTGCTAAAGTTTTGCCGGTTTCGGGACAATCTAACCGATTAATTGTTTGATGCTGCAATTGGACATCTACAATCACTCGCTGCCGCGCTTTGACAAACATTTGGCGGGCACTATTGGGAATATCGCTTGCCGGAAAGTGCAAACCAAGCAGAGATGGCAAATTGTCGCCGTTGATGGACTCAGCAATCACTTCACCGCTACCGTCGGGTTGAAAGCGATAAACTTTTACCCGATCGCTGCCTAAAAAACTGCGAATTTCTCGCACTGTTGTCGTCAAAATCTCTTGCAGTTCTAAAGAGTTGCGAATGCGATTAGTAATGCGATTGAGTAAAATTTCTTGTTCGAGAGTCGATCTTGACATTGCTCTAACTTTTGCGCGGGCCATCCCTTTTGATCTCCGGCTGTTGACAGCATTTTTGCGAGCCGCTGTGTTAACTCGCCCTGTATTACAGAATACAACACTTTCGCTGCGTCTGGGGGATTTATTCAACGCGGGAGCGAGAAACTCGGTTTCTGGGGCTCGTTTTGATTTCCCGACAAATTTCGGTGAGAAACCAGGTTTCTCAAAAGACTTTTATGAGGACTAAAGTCCTCACTGCCAACCTATTGGAGGGACTAAAGTCCTCACTGCAAACCTATTGGTGGGCATGGAGAAACCGGGTTTACGAGACCTGCTTCTGACTTATAGCACAGAATGCTGGTTCCTCAACCCGGTTTGTAAGTATTTATACTCGGAAATATCCTGTTAAGCCGACTGCCAAATTTCCCGAATTCTGTCCGGCAAAAAGCCCGCTATTTCCTGAATTCGTTCCTCGGACAACTCATCCTTCGTTGCCGAAAATACGGCGGCGATCGCAGTTTCCGGTTTTACCCCAGAAGGAAGTCCACCTTCTTGTTCCACCCGAAAAATAAACAAGTTGGAATCGATCACAAAAGGTGCAGGCCCTTGCCAAGGCGGACGCACCCGGCTCAGCAATCCCACCAGCGGATTCGTATCTTTCCAGAGCTCTGCTATTTCTTTTTGCAGGGTTTTGTCGTCCGTCGCCGGCAAAACTTCTGTGTGCAGTTCGGCTTCCACGCGATCGCTTGCTTCTGTTGTCATCAAGTCTCGCATTGTCCGGTACACCAATTCGGTAATGTCGCGGGCATCAAAAATATCCTCCATGTTACCGTTTAGCATCACTTTTTCCAAAAAGGGCATATCCTTAGTGGCGATCGGAACTGCTGACCCTTCTTGATGCAGGGACTTAGGAGGATTCGTCTCCATTTTTTGCAACATTTTGCGACCTTTTTCGGTTAAATCGGCTTTTTGAAATGCCACTAAAGGCGGCAATAACTCAGTCCCTCCGTAAGGCTCTCCGCTAAACTCTGCTTTGATAAATTCTTTTTGGTTGAGGTAGTCTAAGTGACCGAGCAATTCCGCTTCTGCTATTTCTCGACCGACATACTTTTCTGCTGCATTCCTAATTGCCGACTCTCCCTGGGCGTTGCCGCTGCCAATCTGTTTGAGCAAAAGGTAAGTCAGGTCATCTCTGATTGCAATTGTCATTAATATCTCCTAGATTAATATCCGGTAAACAACAAGTAAAAATTGATATCTTTATTTGCTAAATTTGCGATAATTACTACTTACAAACATTAAAATATAAATCTGCTCAACAAGTATCTCTCAACAGGGGGAAATTGTTAAACATTTGTATCTGTTATAATCTTGCTTTAGGTATATTTACTGATTTTAACCTCAGTCTGCTGTTGGTAGTCCTGCGCGGGGGCGAGGTCGAAAACCCGGTTTCTGCGTCAAGCATCTATCGGAATAGATCGACGATTTTTCCGAGAAATCTGGTTTTTTGCCTCCGGGACTGTGCAGGTAGTATTCAGCAAAGCCTCTGCCGCTGTTGAGAACAATGAAAGTAATTAAAATAAAAGGCTTTTCTGGCAATACTTTTGGTGGCGATCGCCTCTGCTTGCCAAGGCTGACGCACGGGCAAGGGCAGGTAGATAATTTGCGCTCTCGATCGGTAAAATTATGGAGATGCTATGGTATCGATAGACTGATACAGTCTTTGCCCCAACTAGCAGCGATATTGTACAATCGAGCTAGACCAAAGACCGATCGTCTGAGAGCTACAAATACGAGCCAATCTGTTTCGAGTGCCAGAGCGCCACTTGAGGAATGCCTCGCTGATAACTTTGACGATCGTTTTTCGATCTGCATTTATGAACTACCCTAATTGGAATCAGACTTTGGAATCCTCGTCATTAAATAACGGTCAATCGGCGATTGACAGCCGTCCTCTAGTTTTGGCGGTAGACGACAATCACGACAACTTAGAGCTGCTGACGCAAATACTGGATTTGTTCGGCTGCGAGTTCGTCGGAGCCGTTGACGGGTACAGCGCTCTGGCGACAGCGGCCGATCGACTTCCCGACCTCATCGTACTAGACATTTGCCTGCCGGATCTAGACGGTATAGAATTAATCAAGCGCATCAAACAAAACCCCGACCTGATCGATGTTCCGATTGTGGCTGTCACAGCACTGGCAAAAGCAGAAGACCGCGATCGGATTCTCGAAGCCGGCTGCACTGCATACCTTTCTAAACCTTTTAACATCAAGGACTTAGAAACTATTATCCGCGACCACCTCAACTATCATCCTTTTCAGATTTAGTTTTAGACTTAGAACTAGAATCGCGAACTTTAGGTGCAGACTCCAAAATTGCTATGGTTCCCGTGCGGCCAGTCTCCAAAGTCGCATCGCTGAGCAAATCAGTCACTCCCACACCTAAAATTTCTTTGATTAAGTCTTTCAGTTGCAATTCCAGAACCGACTCTAATTGCGATCGTACCTGCGAAGCCAAATCTTCCTGACCGTTCTGAGCCAGCAACTTTTCAGGCTGAGTAATCGCATTTTCGATCACAATTATTAATTTATTATCCAAAAGATTGCACAGCGCCTGACTCGTTTGGTTCCCGAGTAGAGAGCGGTACAAAGCTTGAATTCCCTGTGCAAGACTGCGTTCTAATTTGCCGCGAGTAGGCACTAAAATTTCCCCGGTCATATTTTTTAGCTACAGCGATATAATTCAAAAAAACTGTTATATAAGAAGTCAGTAGTCAGTAGTCAGTAGTCAGTAGTCAGTAGTCAGTAGTCATTAGTCATTAGTCAGTAGTCAGTAGTCAGTAGTCAGTAGTCATTAGTCATTCTAGCCGAAGAGCGAAGTCGAAGGCTAGTCATTAGGAAGAAGGCTGGAGGCTGGAGGCTGGAGGCATAACAATGAACTCTTGCCTCCGTTGCAGTCGGGAGCATCTGGTGTTTTGCATTTGAGCGTGCGAGCGTCGCCGAAGAGCGTATTGTACAACTGGCGAGCGGGGACGATCGCACTATAATAAAAATGCTTTTTGCAAAACTCCAGAGGCCTCCGTTGCAATCGACTGCATGGGGAAAGTGCAATTAAGAACACCTAACTATGATGGGCGATTGCTATAACTGTTAACTGTTAACTGTTAACTGTTATAAACAACCTTCGTGCTAGCCGACAGTAACTTGATTGGTTTCCACGCCAGTTGCACCCTTAACACCTTTAGCAATTGTCACTAACTTGTTGACAATTTCCTGACTGGGAACTGTACCTTTGAGAACCACCGTAGTGCCGAGTTGCGCCACATAAACAGTCTCAATATCCGCAACATCAGGATTTGCATCAAAGGCCTGAGCTACCCGTTTAGCTAAACCGCTTTGATCGTATTCTCCATTCAATCCCATGCGTTCCGGCGGGATTGTCTGAGGGCTCGCAGCAGCAGGTTGAGCAGGTGCTTGAGCTTGAGCTACAGGTGCTTGGTAAGCTGGAGCTTGCACATTTTCTTGATTTTCAAGTTTTTCTAAACCAAACAATCTTTTTAGCCAGCCCATAGAGTTTGTCCTCCGACAAAGTTTGTGTTAATTTTTGTGTTAATTGACAGTTGACCGATCGCAGTACATTTGTTATGCTCAATACCAGGAATTGCGATCGCACTCGCCAGACGCAGAAACCGAATTTTTATACAAAAAAACATAGTTTCCACCATCGCCCCCGCTAGGAAAGCCCGGTTTTTTGAGCTGTTTGCGCCAGTCATAAATACCATTTAATGTTGCATGAGTTCGCAGATCATCTGTCTGGAGACATAAATTCTCCCACTCTCAAACAAATACCAGCGCTCACCGTGGCCGCCAATCAAACTTAAAGTCTTATGCCCCTACTTGTAGAATTTTGTTGTACGCCCAATGTGCCAAGTCCCCGCAGCAGGAAATTTAGGAATGCTGTAACCCGATAGATAATTATCATAAAAATTGGTTAGTACAACTAGCTTTTTGTAAGCATTTTAGCGGTAGCAAGTTAACAGTTTAGCTCCTTAATATCCTGGATAAATATATATTTTTAGTTTAAAGTCCAGGCAATCTTTGCCGCAGCAAAATCAGGTTTCTGTAACATTCCAGCAACTCATGATTAGGTCGATATTTTAATAAAAACCATTGCAGTTTGTTGGGCAGGTTGGGAGTTCGCCCTGTCGATCGTCCAAACTGTTCACCCATCCAGAGCCAATGTAGCTAAAGTTACTAAAAATTATTAATCGCTGTTTATGAAAAGTAATTTAACTTTTGATAACAATATAAATCGTGACAAAAATTTAATAATTGTAACTAAAGGAACATTTTTTAGCTTACAGAGCTAATACTGTAGAGAGATGTCATTTTAGGCGGAAAGGGGGAGCATGAGCTTGTAATTATCAAGCAAGGGAAACCAGAAAAATTAATGCTTTATGCAACTGGATTTTCGCGCGATCGCCTTTAAGTCAAGTTTGAGCAGATAATAGCAATGATTATTTTTGCTTATGCCTTGACAGTATTAGCTTTCTATTCTTTGACTGAGAAAATTTCGAGAACCCAAATCAACTTTGACGACTGCTGCTACCTCAGTAATTGGTAATCGGTGAAAATCTCATCCGTCCCTGTTACCTGTTAGATATTCCGAGCAGTATTTCTAGGGTTCTAAAAGTTTAATTGGGGATGTTGGCAAATTGCCGTTACTGTAAAACTCTGGAGTGTTAAAAATGCTAAAACAAATGTGTTGGTTGCCGAGATTGGGAGGCAATGGAGAAAAGATATTGCACTTGCGTACCGAAGTGCGTCAAGCGTGGCGGCCTTATACAGCTTTTCCGCAGTTCGCTGCCTCCGACTACCTGGAACAGGACGGTTCTAAGGGATGGGCAACTTTTCAGAAGCTGACAACTCAAGGGTGGAATTTAATATCGACTGAAGAAGGGCAGCAGTCGTTTTTTGACCAACAGAAAAGTGCTTAAACAAACAGAAATCGTAGCAATAAAAGAAGAGGTAAAATCCTCTTCTTTTTATTAGTGCCTTGGACGCAGAAACTTTTTTAAACCATGATATTTTCGCGATATTATGTCTGGCAAATTACCTGTAATATCAATTTCGGTTGCACTCCTCGGAATTGTTAACTGATAATTTTGGTCAGAGAAAGCACTGATGACGATACTGTTGTGGTGAGGTAAGGAAGTAATATTTATATTCGGTGCTAGGGATTGATGGAACAGTATAGTCTGGGGGATGAGGAACCGTTGGCGCGGGTTTATCTGAAGGAAATTGTGACTGTTTTGTGAGTGGCGGATTGCTACTTGGATCGGGTCGCAGTGCAGCCTAAAGTTAACAGTTAGTCAAGTGCGGATTGACTTAGGTAAGGTGTGCTGCGGCGCAGCCGGAGCGTTAAAAATTTGGTTTTACTCGCCACGACAATTTATAATTGTAGTAATGCCAGATTACCAATTACTAACACTATCATGTCTTTACAATTTATTAGCATTCCGCCAACAACCGATCGCCAACCTGTCGCTTTGATTGTCGCTTTACACGGGTGGGGTGCTAATGCTCGGGATTTGGCGGCCTTAGCACCGGCTTTCAATTTGCCGGATTATCAGTTTGTGTTTCCCGATGCCCCGTTTCCCCATCCCCAAGTAACGGGGGGCAAAGCGTGGTATGACCTTCAAAGCAAAGATGCTGGGGGATTGGTAGAAAGCCGGCAATTGCTGAGGGAATTTTTGCTTTCTTTGGAAAGCAGCACGGGCGTGCCTTTGTCTCGCACGATTTTAGGGGGCTTTTCTCAAGGCGGAGCGATGACTCTGGATGTGGGATTGACTTTGCCGGTAGGGGGTTTAATTTGTTTGAGCGGTTATTTGCATTCGTCGATTTCGCCCGCTGCGGGGAGTGCTTTGCCGCCTGTTTTAATCGCGCACGGTACTCAAGATACTATTGTGCCGATTAGTGCTGCGGTGCGATCGCGCGACAGTTTGACTGCTTGGGGATCTCAGGTGCAGTATCGAGAATTTAACATGGGACACGAGATTCTACCGGAAGTTGTAGATGTAATGCGAAGTTTTGTTGTAGAAACTGTGTCGAAATGTGATTAAAGGCTTAGTATATAGTATGGCGGAAGTCTAGGGCAGGGGTAAAAAACATGAAAACTTTAACCAAAGCATCGCGCGATATTGCTGTACTTACTTCTCAAGACGTGGCAGAATTGGCTGTCCGTTTGGAGGTTGACGATTATACTGATCCTTTTGAGGGATTGAATGATTGGCATTTGTTGCGATCGCTTGCCTTTCAGCGGCCGGAGCTGGTTGAACCTTATCTCCACCTTCTGGATATGGAAGCCTACGACGAAGCATAGGCTTAAAAATCTAGCTTAAAATTTTCGACGGAATTGAGGAAGAAGTTAGCAGCATTTTTTGTTGTGGATTGAACAGATGAGTTATGGATTGTTGTCTGTTTTAATCTCAACTTCTTTCTTGATTTTTTTTTATGATAGGTGAAGGAAGAAGTCATTAGTCATTAGTTATTAGTTATTAGTTATTAGTTATTAGTTATTAGTTATTAGTCATTAGTGCTGTCCCCGCCGAGCTTTCCGTCCAACGTCATCAGGAAGAAGGAAGAGGGAAGAGGGAAGAGGGAAGAAGGAATTAAGAGATGCGAGGGGCAATTATCGGGAATGGTTTCAGAAATTCATCAAGTTTTCATAACCTAGAAGGTTGCTATATTACAAAAAATCATGAAGGGCAGACGAATTTTAATCGGCGTTAGTGGCGGGATTGCGGCTTACAAAGTTTGCGAAGTCGTTTCAACTTTAGCAAAAGCTGGAGCTGAAGTTAAGGCGATTCTTACTGAGGCTGCGGGGGAGTTTGTAACGCCTTTAACTTTTGCTACTCTTTGCCGCCATCCTGCTTTTACGGACAAAGATTTTTGGCAAGCAAATCACGGTCGCCCGCTGCACATTCAACTGGGAGAATGGGCGGAAGTTTTTGTGATTGCTCCTTTGACAGCTAATACCTTGGCTAAGTTGGCTGGGGGTTTTGCTGATAATTTGCTGACTAATACTGTTTTGGCTTCTACTTGCCCGATTTTGCTGGCACCGGCGATGAATACGGATATGTGGGAACAGCCTGCGGTGCAGCGGAATTGGCGGGAGGTGCTGACTTATCGGCGCTATCACGCGGCGAATCCGGGGGCGGGAATGCTGGCGTGCGATCGCGCGGGTGTCGGCCGCATGGCAGAACCTTGTGAGATTTTGCCTCACATAGAGTCGCTGTTGTATGCGAAGGGCGATCGAGATTTAGCGGGTAAGCGGGTGTTAATTTCTGCGGGAGGAACGCGGGAACACCTCGATCCGGTGCGGTTTATCGGCAATCCTTCCACGGGCAAAATGGGCATAGCTTTGGCGCAAGCCGCACTGCACCGTGGCGCGACAGTGACGCTGGTACACAGTATAACTGGGGAATTGCGGCTGTCAGGTGTGCGGGCGAGATCAGTTACGAGTGCAGAAGAAATGCGGCAGGCGATGCTGCAATGCTTTCACGATGCGGATTTGACGGTGATGGCGGCGGCGGTAGCGGATGTGAGGCCGGCTGAGTACAGCAGTGAAAAATTGCCGAAGCGATCGCTCCCGAATTGTTTGCCTTTGGCACCGGTAGCGGATCTTGTGGCAGAGTTGGGAAAATTGAAACAGCCGCATCAAAAACTCGTCGGGTTTGCAGCACAAACTGGGGATATTGTCAAACCGGCTTTGGAGAAATTGCGATCGAAGAAACTGGATGTAATTGCCGCCAACCCGATCGACAAAATAGGTGCAGGTTTCGGCAGCAATACCAATCAAGCAATATTAATTAATGCCGCCGGCAAGCAAGTAGAAATTGCACCTTGCAGCAAACTAGAAATGGCTCATCGGTTGTTTGATTTTGTGCTGGAAAGGTGAGGGCGCGATTTACTTCTTAACTTGCATTAGCTGGTTCGGGCAATAATTCTGATTCCCCCATTTCCGTTGATATCGAATCAGCGGGCAACTCAATACCTGCGACAGTAATTTCTAGTTTAAATCCTAACGCTTCGAGCAATTCTACCAAACTGTAAATTTCCAAACCGCCGCTTTCAGTCAGCATTTTGTCAAGTTTTTCGTGATGTTCTTTTGCTGACTCCGAAAGAGCATTCATCCTGATTTTAGCCTCAACCACCTTTCTGATGGCATTTCTCAAAAGTGCGGGTTCAGGGTCTTTTTCTTCCAAGATAGCCCCGATAAAACCACCAGCGTGTTCGGCATCTTTGAGAGATTCAATTAGAGACTCGTAATAGCTATCGCTGGTAGGCATTTTCATTTCTTTCATAGTCGGCCGAATACTCCTTCGCTTTGAGAATATCTTGTTCTTGGGTACTTTTATCCCCACTACAGAGCAGAAGCACAATTGTCCCTCCTATTTGTCTAAAATAAATCCGGTAGCCAGGGCCGTAGTTAATCCTAAGTTCACAGACACCATCTCCAACTGACTTATAATCCCCCAGATTGCCGAGACTAACTCGCTCAAGCCTTGCATCAACCTTAACTTGGGCTTTGCCATCTCGTAGGGCGTAGTACCACTCTAAGAAAGGAATCCTGCCATCAGGTCGGATGTAACGTCGAATTTCACGCTTGTTGTACTTCCATAATTTTATCGTAATTGATTGACAATTCCTATCGTAAGTGCGATGACAGTGCATTAAGTGGGCAAATCATACTTAAGACAGAGGCATTCTACCGACAAAATAGTAAACCTTGTTTGAGGAAACAAAGTTTAAATCAAACAGGGGATTGTGAATGAATTTTAAATCGATCGCAAAAACCAATCTACTATTCGGCAGCCTGATAATTAGCCTCGGATTGCAAGCACTTCCAGCAGCAGCGCAATCAGTCACCGACGCGCAAGTTTCCGCCCTCGTAGAAGCGCTGCGACAAGCCGCCCCGCCACAAGCCGCAAATGACGGAATGTACAGTCAGTGGCAAGTTTTACCAAACAATATTTCCCGCTGGGCCAAATTCTGTACCAAACAAGATTTAACACCCCAACAATTTGAAGCCGACGCGACAAAAGCCAAATCAATTGTTACCTGTATCGTGGGCGATTTGCTGCGCGACGAATACAAAGCTAGCGGCAACAATGAATTAACCGCTGTACGCCGCGCCGCTTGCTGGTGGATGACTGGGGAATCCGCAGCTTGCAAAAGCGGCGCAACTGCTACTTTTGCGGAGAAAGTTGTCAAGGTTTACCAGCAGCAGCGCGCTAAAAAGTAAAGTTTGTGCTGGCGGAATTTAGATTTTTGAGGTTCGATCGTTCGGACTTCAGTCCTTCTTCCGAGTCAATCGGGACTAAAGTCCTGACTACAAACAAACCTGCCTCATTTTTTTGAAAAAGGCTATACAATTTATACCCAATCCTGGTTTTGGATATTCTTTATGAACCAGTCGGTTTTGGGGCCGACATCGTTTGTGCAGACGCGGTTTCAACCGCCGAATCATCTAAATTACCCCTTTTCTGCCTGATTTCTCATCAACTTTTGCACGCTACCCAAAGCCCGATTTAATTCGTAACTCTTTCTTTCTGAATTATGCAAAAAAGCCTGCTGTTCTTCTTCAATCATCAACACATCCTGCCGCACCAAACCATCTAATAACTTTTGAGCCGCACCGAAACAACTATCTTTAATAAACCTGCGAAACCAAACAGGCAATTTGTGCAGCCGCCAAAACGCATTTAATGAGGTAAAATGAATTAAATAAGCGCGAGTTTCTGTCTCGCTTACCGGGCCAACTAAGCAGTAAATTTTAAAGTCGCTTCCCAAGGTTGAAACCCAGTGCGGGTAAACGTAACTAACCTCTAGCGGTTCCGGGTGCAGCTTCCGCAGAGATTTAAAAAATAACTGGGAGATTGACCAGATTTTATCTATTTTGTAATAACTTTGCGCCTGATAGCGGGCGGTTACTTGATGCGCGTCTTCTGTTAAAGTATCTAATACTGGATTGGCCCAAGCTTGCAAGTCTTCATGCAAGTGTCCGTGGTACATATCCATCAAGTTTTCAATTAAAAATGAATAGTGGGCCTGACAGTCGATGACTGAAACTGTGGCAATATAATTGAGATGTTCCCACTCTGGTAAGTCTAATAAATCTATTTTTTGGGCTTGGGTTGCATCGCCGGGAAACAGCCAGATAAAACCGTTTTGTTCTTGGACTGGATAGGAGCGAATTTTGCAGTTAGGTAGCTTTTGATTTTCTGCTAAATAATCGACTTCGGCGCATTCTCCGCTTGTATTTAACCGCCATCCGTGGTAAGCGCATTCGATTAAATCGCCTTTGATTTTACCGTGGCTGAGTTTGACTTGTCGGTGCGGGCACCTGTCTTCTAAAGCGTTGATTTTGCCTGCACTGTCGCGGAAAAGCACGATCGCCCGATGCCACAATATCACGGGTAGTGGCTGACTCTGTACCTCTGTGCTGCGGGCGACTGCATACCATTGCTCCAAATTAATGCTCAACTCGCGGATGTGACTATTTTTTTCCCGCGCAGATACTGATTTTATCCCGTTGTTTTGCATTACAGATTTTCCCAAATCACGCCCATAAAACAATCCAATCTTACAAAATAACAGCCGGGAAAGCAACGACCGTACATTTTTTTAAATCTCCCTTCTGACAAATACCTGTCACTGGCTAAATGCTTCAACCAGCTTGGCGACAATCTAAATTTTAATAATCTTGAAGCATTGCGAAATCCGTATTTGGAACAGTCGGGCATAAAATCTCTCGCTGCACCTACTATGTAGCTGATTGTAGCAGGTGTTTCGACTTCCGAGACATTATCTAAAAAAACAATCTTTCCCTGCTCATTCAACAGTTTTTTAATTAATGATAGAGTGGCGGGGAGATTGGGGAAATGGTGAAAGGTGGAGTCACTAACTATTAAATCAAATTGGCTATCGACCTTTAAATGACTGGCATCCATTTGGATGTATTCGATATTGGGGGACGAGCGTTTCTGACGGGCGATATCCAGCATTTTTGCTGACAAATCTACCGCCACTACCCGATCGTAATACTTAGCTAATTCCCAAGCCAAAATTCCCGAACCGCAGCCAATATCTAATGCGGTACCTTTAGAGGACGATAGGTTTTTAATAAAGAAATCGTTCTGGCTTTGCAAGGTTGCAGCAAAATCGTATTCTGTTGCAAAAGCATCAAATATTACAGATTTAGTGCGATTTTTCCAGTTAGTTTTCAGCATCTATTATTGCTTTATACTCGTTCAATAGTTTAACCGCAGATGCACCCAGATAAATGCTGATGATTTTTTTTCAAGCTGTGTCTTTTGGGTGCAGCGAAACCGCGGCCACAAACCGTAACTCATCTGAATTCCTGCTAATATTACCAACTATCCTCAGCAAGGCGATCGCTCTTAATCCTCTAATCAAGGTGTTTGTAGTGAAAAATTTAATGCTCGCCTTAAAAATCAGAAGACTTGCATTCCTCACTACAAACCATTTTTAGCGGACATAATATAAAATCCGCCCCGCTGCACACCTTAGATTTTCAGTACGCCTTCGGGATTCACCGTCAACAGCGATCGCCTCTGCAAACCTTCCTCATATAATATCGCATTAGCTGCTAACAAACCGCTGCTCACAGCCCTTTCCATTAAACCGCAAGGAAACGGCATTTTCACCCAATCTCCGGCAAACAAAAGATTAGGTACAGCGCAGCTAGTGTCTGGCCGTTCCGCATAACTACCGGGTGGATAACCGGAGAAATTCTTTTGATTTACCAATTCCCGGTGCAGCAGAGTCGCCGCTTTTAATTCCGGTACAATTTCATACAATTCTTCCTCGAAAGTAGCGAGCAAAACTTCCTGGTTGGGAAATTCTTTCTCCTTGTAACAGTAAGCGTGCAGTTCCACTACGCTACCGCCAGTTTTCTGATGCCACTCGATGAATTGATCTTGAATTTTGTGGTAAAGTGTGATGCTGTCAGTCAGTTTGTAGCCGGAAAGCGAACTAAAATTGCTGTGTTCCCAGGGAAAATCGCGATCGAACCAAAAACGGCCCACCGCAAACGGATCGGCTATTTTCAAGCCCTCGATTCGGCTCTGCACCTGTTGATTTACTTCACCGCTAGCTAAACTAAACAAATGCTGCATCCCAGGAACATCGGCAGCAAAAACATAGTAATCAGCCTGCAATATTTCTCCCAATTTTTGCGGTTGTGATTTGTTTACTGCTGCTGCCAACTGTACCTCATCTGCTTTTTTATCGACTACCTTAAATCTGGGTAAATCCCGCTGAGCAGGCCCGCTCACAACTCGTCCCTCAGCATCAAAAACTGCTCCGTGACAGGGACAGTGAAATTGACCGTCGTTTTGTTTCTGAACTGTGCAGCCTTGGTGAGTGCAACTTAGAGAAATTGCTTCTTTTCCTCCAGGGGCGCTGGCAAATACGCTGTCTCCCGCGCCGAAATATTCTGTAGAGTTGCTGTCAGTTAACAGCGCGTTTCGTTTGACCCAAAAAGGCACTTTACTTTGCACGTCTCCCGACTGATAACTCAGAGAATCAATCCTGCCGTTTTCCCAGTGAATATTGCTAACTGCGACATCTGTTAATACTTTGCCACCTTTGCTTTCAATGGCTCTGGCAATAGGCTGCACCAAACTTGTACCCATATCTTGCCGCGTGCCGTTGAAGGCCAAACCTTCGGGATTTCCGAAAAAGTAAAAGTGGAAAAATTGCATTAATTCTCCGACGCTCAATTTGTCGGGAGCGTTAAGGCTGGATTTGGCAAAAGGCAAAAAATACAAGTCGTAAAGTCCGCGCGGAAATTCACCTTTTACCCAGTCAGCAACTGATATATTGTCGAGACGAGCGAAAGTTTTTTGCGTTTGAAAGCCGCCAATTTCTCGAAACACTTCCCAATGAGCGGGTTTTGTCAGGTTGATTCCCCACTTGAGACGGTTGGGAGAAGATATCGCCAGGTCAACTATATTCCAGGGGAAGGCTGAATGGTTGGGACGGAAAACTTCGGGTTTGTATTTGCCGTCTCTAAACAGGACGGCGTAGGATTCCAAAGATACAAAATTATCGGTAATTTCTAATTCTTCAACTACACTTTTGAGGTTGTAATATTGCGGAAAAAAACCGTGGAAACCGTGTTCCATCATAAAAGTTTCGTTCCCGACTTGTATCGGCCAACTAGCTATTTTGCCTCCGAGTTGGGGCGATTTTTCTAGTAGCGTCACCGCGAAACCTCGCTGACACAGTTCGTAAGCGCAGGCGAGCCCGGCTAAGCCGCCTCCGACAACTGCTACGGTTTTGCGGTTATTCAGCATTCGCGGTAAGTCAAGAGAATCTTGACCAAAAACGGCGGGTTCTGGCTTGGAAAATCGAGAGTAGCCCAGCAGCCCGCCGGCGGTACCGACTCCGAGGATTTTGAGGGCGGTTCTTCGAGAAATTGGTTGGGATTGTGGTGGATTGGTTGATTGACTCATCAGCGATACGCGATAACGGGCTTTAAACACAAGGACGCCATAAGGCATAATCATAGACCGAAATCAGGCTATGTGAAGAAATACTAAGATATATCCCCCGGATCGCCTTTGACACGCCCAAAAACCCATACCCTGCCACGTACTCCTGCTGTGGTTCCAAATTTTAGACGGAAGTTCAAGCTTCCAGATTTAATGCTGCAAGTAAATCTCTGATGCTTCAATTGACTGTTATTTGTTATTTGTTATTTGTTATTTGTTGTTTGTTGTTTGTTGTTTGTTATTTCTTATTTGTTGATTGCGATCTGTTATCTGTTGAGTTAGAAGGGTTAAAAATTCCAAATTTCGCCCTAATTATTTCGTTGATTCGAGAGTCCGACAGGGGTTGTTCACCTTGGTTTCATAGCGAAATCCCTCTTTTATAGGACTAAAATTACTCGCAGTTTCTGTCAGATTTTACAGTCGGTTTCAACTGAAATGTTGCACCATTCTCAATTACTTGTTTGGGAACAGGCTCTCCGGCCTGTTCCGCAAGAAAATTCATCTTTTGTGGAACGGGCCGGAGAACCCGTTATTAACTCTTGTGCAAAATGTGATTTTTAACCGATTATTGCTATAATACGGTGGTTGCAAACCCTGTCGGACTGTCGGTATAACGCGCGATCTAGTTGACAGCAATATCCTATAAAACAAGCCTTGTCCGCATAAAAATTTCTCAAAAACCAGAATCAATGAATATACAAAAGTATAAAAATTGGTTGATATTAGCAGAAATAACAGCATTTTTATGCTGCTTGCAAGTGCCTGTTTCTGCTAGGATAGCAGGTGCGATCGCCCCTAAAACCAACAGCCAACTAATCGCCGCCCAAAATCTCCAATCAGCCGGACTTTACCGCCAAGCTTGCAATAGTTTGCTCCCTGTTTTAGAAATTGGTAATTTCAACTGCCAAAGCTTAATCGACAATCAACTATCTCCGACAGAAAAGGCGACAGTTGAAAACTTGGCAGACACGGAACTCAGCGCATCGGGATTGAGAACTTTAGGCGATGTACTGCGCGTCACGGGTGCTTTGAAAACTTCCGCAATCATGTTAAACCGCAGTTTAGAAATTGCCCAAAATTTGCAGTTAAATGAAGCTATCAGCGCCGCTTATCTCAGTTTGGGAAATCTCCAGCGAGCGATCGCCAAACGGCAAGAAGATATCCGCAAGGATGCTAAGGTTAATTATGCCCAAGCTTTGGAATTTTACGAAAGGGCGATCGCCCTTGCTGCCCAAACCGAACAATTGCAAGCTAAATTAAGTAAACTGAGCCTGCTTGTGGAAACTCAACCATACTCAGATATCAGCAATTTGTGGCAAGAAATCCAGTCAAAAGTTGACAATTTGCCCGTCACCACTGAATCCATCTATGCCCGCATCGACTTTGCCGAAAGCCTGACTTGTTTGAAAGTGCAAACAATGGAGCGATCGCACATCGAGAAAATCTTACTACCTTTGTCGCCTGCAGTCCAACACTGTGCTGTCGCAGCCAAAAGTCAAACCCTAGGAAACCCAGAATTAATTTATGTTGCGAAACTATTGGCATCCGCAGCAAAAGATGCTACAAAATTAGGCGATTTGCGAGCAGAATCCTACGCCAAAGGCAGTCTCGGCGAATTGTACGAAATCACCGGACAATTATCCGATGCCAAACAATTAACCACGGAAGCTTTAGGCATTGCACAGTCAATTCAGGCGGCGGATATTGCCTATCGATGGCAGTGGCAATTAGGCAGATTGACGGTGAAAAGTAAGGGAGACAAAAAAAGTGCGATCGCAGCTTATCAAGCATCAGTTCAAACCCTCCAATCTTTACGCAAAGATTTAATTGCCGTCAATCCCGACGTGCAGTTTTCCTTCCGAGATAATGCCGAACCAGTTTACCGCCAACTCGTAGATTTACTCGTGACAACTGAGGGAAACACTCAACCAAATCAAGCAAATTTAGAACAAGCAATCCAACAGATTGACGCACTTCAACTAGCCGAAATCGAAAACTTTTTGCGGTGCAGTTTATCTCCTACCGTTGCCATCAATCAAATACCCGATCCTGAAGCTACACTCATTTATCCAATTATTTTAGAAGACAAAATAGCACTGATTTTTCAAGTAGCAGGAAAACCCCTAACATATCGCGAAACTCCCGTACCTCGAAAAACAGTAGAAACTACCCTGCAACAACTCCGAAAAAATTTGCAAACACCGGGAAATAATCCTGAAGTAATAGCGGATGCCAAAAAAGTGTACCAATGGTTGCTCGCACCGCTGAAACCCGAACTCGACAAAAATCCTCAAATTGAAACATTAGTATTTGTCCTCGATGGCGATTTGCGGAACATCCCGATGGCGGTGCTTTACGATGAAAAAACCGAGCAATATTTAGTACAAGATAAATATGCGATCGCCATTTCCCCGCAACTCACACTTTTTGCACCTCAACCGCTACAACAAAAACTAAAAGTCTTCGTCGGCGGCATCGGTCAATCGCAAAACATTGACGGTAAACAGTTTGAAACCATCCAAAAATTAAAGGAAGAATTAGAAGGAATTAGCCAAAAAGTTCCCGCCAGTCAACCCCTGCTTGAGGCCAATTTCACCAAAGCCAATATTCAAAATAAGCTTCAAACAGGCAACTTTTCAGCAATACACCTAAAAACTCATGGCGAATTCAGTTCAGACCCAGATGAAACCTATATTGTGGCTTACCAAAAACTCCTGAAAGGTCAAGATATCGCTAATTTAATTGAAACCGAAACTCCGCAGCAGCAAACTAATATTGAATTGCTTGTTTTGAGTGCTTGTCAAACTGCATCGGGAGATAACAGAGCAGTTTTAGGACTTGCGGGAATAGCGGTGCGTGCGGGGGCGCGCAGCACTTTATCAACTTTGTGGGAAGCGCAGGATGCACCAAATACGGAACTGATGTTACGGTTTTATGAGGAACTGTCGAAACCCGGAATGACTAGGGCAAAAGCGCTGCATTTTGCACAAAAGTCTCTGTTGGAAAGATATGAGCCGGCGAATATTTGGGCGACATATATTTTAGTTGGCAATTGGTTGTAAATTAACAGGTTTGTAGTGCGGACGGTCGTCCGCACTACAAACCGTTTTTGTTACAGTAATCGACTAGACATCATATTAGTCGATCGCGCGTTAGCCTAAGCCTCGCGCAATTTGCGATCGTCCCGCGCTCCATTGCGAAGTTTTGGAGTTGCCATCCGCAACACAAAATCCAGCAACCAAGGAGCAATTCGGTGACACAAAACTGCTAGATGACTTTGGTATCCCACCAAGATTTCCGGCGCATCTTTGTGCAATCCCGCCACAAGCGCTAGGGCAACTTTTTCGGGAGTTGTGGGCACTACCCACCGGAATTGTTCCAAGTCTCGCACCATATCGGTATCTGTTAGAGATGGCAATAAAGCTGTGACTCGAACATTGTACTGAGTTAACTCGCTACGCAAGGCTTGGGTGAATCCCAAAATTGCAAATTTTGTAGCAGAATACGTCGCCATTGTCGGAGCCGCAATTTTGCCCATCAAGCTCGAAACATTGACAATTGTTCCCTCTTTTTGCGCCGCCATTCGCTTCGCTATTAAGCGGGTAATTGTGTAGGTTCCGAGCAAATTTAAGGCGATTTCTTCCTCGATTAACGGTAGCGGGGCACGCAAGAATGATGCTTGGTGTGCTACGCCCGCACAGTTGACTAGCAGGTGAATTGGGCCGCAATCGCGCCAAGCTTGGGCGATCGCAATATTCACCGCTACTGACTGAGTTAAATCCAAAGCTAAGGGTACTATTTCTGTACCAAAAACATCGATTTCCTCTGCCAGTTCAATTAATTGCCGGCGGTTGCGCGCTACTATCACCAAGCGTTTGATTCCTTGTCGCGCTAATTCCAGGGCGATCGATCGCCCAATTCCGCGCGAAGCTCCTGTCACTAGAGCTGTTTTTCCTTGAAGTTGCATACATTAAACCCTCTGGATTTGAAGTGATCGCCGCGCGCGGAGTTATAAGTTGCGAGTTATGAATTTTGTGGAGTTAATTCAAAACTTTTGAATCGCCAACGCGCGCGGGATTTAAACTCAACTAAACCGTGACTTATGCAAAAAATCCTTCGATGTGGTATTGCTGTAAGGTGCTTGTGGGCGAACCGTACAAACAGAGTTTGTGCATAAGTCCTCTAAACTTTTGGTTTGGCAGAAATTTGCTAGAAATTTGCCAGAAATTTGCCAGAAATTTGCCAGAAATTTGCCAGAAATCTGGCTGCTATACCTTACTCAAGCAGACAAACTTGAGATTGTAAAACAAGGTAAGAAATCTTACCGAATTTGGTTGGCTTAATTCCCCTGTTTGGTTAGTCAGCGCAGGCGGACTTTGTTTGTGCAGCCGCGAATTATATTCGCCGGGGATTTTTGAGCAATATAGAGCATCAATCACATACCTCCTAGATATGAGTTTTTCGCTTCTACACACACCTTAACAACTTGACAGAAAAGTGGCAACAATTTTTAATAAATCTTCCGCAACACTTCTTGACAATTTTCTCATCAGGCGGATTTCCAAGTACCGTGAAAGCTCAAAGGTATGACACCGGGCAATTCTAGCTGACAAATAGGAGCGCTGTTTAGTCTGTCGCTGTCAAATATCCAGACTTCGCTGCTATCAGAATTCCCATCATAAACAACTGTCAAAATCCAACCTTTCTCCGAGGAAATATCTGGAACGTAGACGGGTTCTGTGGGATAGCGATTTTCGCCGCAATCGGCAATTGTGAGATTTCGGGTTTGTGTGTCCAAACGGGCGATCGCCCCGTAACGTTCCGCTACAATATCAACATCAGACCGATACATTGCCAGATAAATATACCGCGAGTCTTGACCAATGTCGGAAGCAGGTACAACCGGAAACTCGCAAGCTTTATCCAACAATTGTTCGGCTGCTATCACCTCGGCAGTTTCAGGATTTAAACATACCCGCCACAGAGAACCTTCCGCGTCAGTGCGAGTTTCACCTGTCGGTACTTCTTTCAGTCGCTGATTAGTTTGAAAGTCAGCGAAACGCACAAAATCTACCGCCACCGAACCATCTTCTTTGACAAAACCGTTAGCAAAGTGCCACTGAAACCAAGCATCAGTTTCGCCACAACTAACTAAAGACAGAGTTTCCGAATCAATAACTAATATCTGCGTTTTTAACTCCGGTTTCCAGTCAAACGAGTCGCCATAACTGCTAATTCCAGCTAACACTGGCAAAACATTGAGTCGCACCGGCGGCACAAAAAATATTAGATAGTTTCCCGCCAAAACAAAATCGTGTACGAGAGAAATCCCCTTTAAAGGAATAGTTGCTTTTTGCACGATTTTGCCCGTACAATCGCTTTTATACAAATTCAACTTGGGACTCGCACTGCTGGTAATTCCAAAGTTAAAAATATTGCCAGTAATCGGGTCGCGCTTGCAGTGAGCTGAATAAGAAAATTTACTATCTAAATTGCCTAAATTGTCGATTCCTTTAGTTTCCAGAGTTTGCAAATCTAGGCTGTGAGGTGGCCCGCCTTCCCATAATGCCAAAAGGCGATCGGGCAAAGCGAAAACTGAAGTATTGGCAGCATTTTTAACAGATTTAGTCCACCGCAACCACGCAGGCCCCGGTGCTGTCATGCCATAATTAGTGTAGATAAATCTATTAGCTTTTTCTTCAGCTTGATATCCCGCTGTTTGCACGTAGCGATAAACAGCAGCAGCACCGACATCGGTAAAATGAACTGCCAAAATTGCACCGTCGCCATCAAACCAGTGTCCCGCAGTCATGCCGCCGCGTTCCAAACGTCCGGGCCCGTTGCGATAGAGACTGCCGCGCAATCCGTCGGGAATTTTACCGCTTTTAACCGATAGCTGAGTCAACGGAAACTCCGCAGCCGGAGTGGCTAAAGCTTTAGCCCAGGATTTTTTAGCTGAGATGTTAGTGTCTATTTTCATGTTAAACTGGCAATTTTTAACTGGGCTGGCAGCAATTTCAATATACAATTATATAGCCTTTCTGTGCTCTCATAGGAGGTACTGTGCGACCTAGGGCATAGGTGTCCGTGGGCACAGGGCATAGGGCATAGGGCGATCGAACCGCTATAGCAGAAGTTATCTATAGCCGTTCTCAAGCGAGTCAAGTATTCACCAATTAATTAATAATTCCTCAAATATAAAATTTAAAACTCGTACGCTCGCGAAACCGAAGTATCTAAAATTTCACTTAATAGAAAAATGGTATAACATTTATGACTCTCCCCCGCCGCTATGTGCTCAGAACTTTTGGGTTGACTGCTATGGGCACGATATTTTTGCCGTTGGCGAAGCCCTTGAAGAGGATCGCCCAAAACAACATTTTCCCCCAAACAATTATTAAGCCTCCCCGCCTGCAAGTCGGTGATACAGTTGCTTTAATCAATCCTGCCGCTTTCAGTTACGAAAAAGAAATCCAAGATTTTTTTAAAGTATTGGATAACTTGGGTTTAAAAGTTAAACTGGGAAAGCATTTTTACGATCGCTACGGCTATTTAGCAGGGAAGGATGCCGATCGCGCCGCCGATGTCAACAGCGCCTTTGCCGATGACTCAGTGCAAGCTATTTTTACCGGGATGGGCGGCTGGGGCTGCAACCGAATTTTGCCACTCCTAGATTACAATATTATCCGCAACAATCCCAAAATAATTATGGGATTCAGCGATATTACGGCACTTTTATTAGCGATTTATGCTAAAACTAATATAGTTACTTTTCACGGCCCTTTAGGTGTCTCAAGTTGGAGCCCCTTTACAGTAAATTACGTCAAAAAAGTTTTGTTTGACGGAGGTGATGTCACCATGCAAAACTCCCAAAGCGTGCAAGTTCAAGTTATCCGGCGCGGCACAGCTAGGGGAAAACTAATCGGTGGCAATTTATCAGTAATTGCAGCAATGGTAGGCTCTACTTATTTGCCGGAATGGGAAAATAGTATTTTGTTTGTCGAGGAAGTTAGCGAAGAAGTTTATCGAATCGATCGAATGTTAACGCAACTTAAATTAGCGGGCATTCTCGATAAAATATCCGGTTTTATTTTCGGACAGTGTACCAAGTGCGAAGCTGAAAAACCGCAAGAGTCCTTAACCTTAGATCAAGTTTTGACGGATCGGATTCGCCCCTTGAATATTCCCGCGTGGTACGGTTCCATGACGGGACACATTCGGGATAAGTTCACTTTGCCGATCGGCAAAGAAGTCGAAATCGATGCAAATTCTGGTACAATCAAATTATTAGAATCCGCTGTCAGTTAAATCTTGAACTAAGTAAGTCGGTGGGGAAAAACACAACTGTGTTAAGAAAGATAAATGAGGCTCAAACCCCAATCCCTCCTGCATTCTGTCTCCTGACTCCTGCCTCATCCCAACTACAAATATTTACGCCTTTCTACTTATTCTCGATATTACCGAGGCAGAGCCTCTGGATGTGCGTTTCCAGGCAAAGCCAGGGAACGAGAAATAAATTTCAACACAAAATCAGTAAGATCGTGAAAAAAATTGCACAATTAATGAAACCCTTAACAGTAATAATTTTGACAATTCTTTGCCTGTTGCCGCTCAATGCCTGTGCAGCAGCAGAAGCAAGTAAAACCACCAATAGCGACACCATTTATCAGCAGCGAACCGTCCACAATCCCGACGGAATTGGCAAATTTTACATGGGTCGAGAAATTGCCCAAGTCATGGGATATGAAGGCGCTGGTTGGCTGGAAAGACCATCTCGCGGCATGGAAGAAAAATCCGCTAGATTAGTCAACAATCTCGATTTAAAACCAACTGATATTGTAGCAGACATTGGAGCCGGAACCGGGTATTTTAGCTTTCGCATCGCGGCCCTAGTTCCCGAAGGCAAGGTTTTTGCGGTTGACGTGCAGCCGGAAATGATTAATTTTCTTGAGTTGAACAAAAAAGAAAAAAATATTACTAATGTTGAGCCAGTTTTGGGCAGTTTCGACAATCCGAACTTGCCGGAAAACAGCGTAGATTTAGTTGTGATGGTAGATGCTTATCACGAGTTTGCATATCCTAGAGAAATGATGGAAGGAATTGTTAAAGCACTAAAGCCGGGAGGGCGCGCGGTATCGATCGAGTATCGGGGCGAAAATCCAATGATTCCCATTAAAGGTTTGCACAAAATGACCCAAAAACAGGTAAAAAAAGAAATGGCCGCCGTCGGTTTAGTATGGAAAGAGACAAAAGATATGTTACCCCAGCAGCATTTAATGGTGTTTGAGAAACAATCTCAAGTTTAGTAACAAAAAATACCAATTGTTTACCATATTTTCTAAGTTTTGTCAAGGGACATAAACCGTATTAATCTGAACGAGCGATCGCCCAAAAAAACTCATCTCAGTTTCACAAAAAAATGTAACCGCTCCCCTTAGCTCCAAACCCTTAGAGCATAAGTCATTCCCCATCAAAAATATCAAATCAGCAGCAATCAAAAATGGTATAAGCCTTAAGTAAGCATTAAGATAGGGATTGCACTCAAAATGTCAATTTACAATTAAAAATTGACAACCCAGAGTTGCTTCCCTAATTGTTCAAGCGAAGAAGTGTCGCTACTACTAAGGTATCAGCGTGAACATTCCAAGTTCCATCATCACCATGCTCGCCGGTATCGGAGTGACTCTGATCAGTCTCTGGTACGGGCAGAATCATGGTTTAATGCCGATCGCCGCTTCTGAGGAGGCATCCCAGGTAGACGGACTTTTCAACACAATGATGACCATTTCCACCGGACTATTTATCATGGTTCAGGGACTGCTGATCGTTGCTGCAATTAAATACCGCCGCCGTAAAGGAGACAACACAGACGGCCCGCCTTGGCATGACAACTTTCCTTTAGAAATTCTATGGACAGCCGTGCCAGCGGTGATAATTTTAGGAATCGGAGTCTACAGTTTTGAGATTTACAACTCAATGGGAGGCCTCGATCCGATGGGCAATCACGACCACGGCACCATGCAATCGCAATCTCAAATGCGCGGAAGTGCGATCGCGGCCACACTGTCAGATACACCCCAAAACGCCCCTAAAATTCCCTCTCAAAAGCTCGTTGCTCTTGGCGTTGGCGCATCCCCAAAAAATGAAAACAAAGCACCAGACTTAATTGTAAACGTCATAGGTTTGCAGTACGCCTGGATTTTCAGCTATCCAGAAAGCGGTGTTAGTTCCGGTGAACTGCATATGCCAGCCAACCGCGACGTGCAGCTAAATATTGCAGCTCAAGACGTGCTGCACGCATTTTGGATGCCGGAATTTCGCCTCAAACAAGATGCAATTCCCGGCCGGCCGAGCGAACTGAGATTCACAGCAAATAAAGTCGGCGAATACCGGATTGTTTGTGCAGAATTGTGCGGCGCTTATCACGGAGCGATGAAAGCTTTAGCATTCGTTCACACCCCCGAAGACTTCGATAGTTGGGTGAAGGAACAGCAAATTGCTAGCACTCAAAACTTAGAGGAAGCAATAGCAATTAATCCTGGGGAAATGTCAGACGGAGAATTTTTAGCTCCCTACGTCAGGGAAATAAAAATTAATCCAGAAACCCTAGAAAAACTTCACCCAAACCATCACTAAAAATAGTCATTAGTTCCTGGCAATTGGTCTTCGATCCAAAGCTAATAACTAATGACAAATAACTAATGACGAATAACTATGACACAAGCACAGTTCCAAGAAACTGCCAACCTTGAGGCTCGCGGCACAGCGCCGGCCGACAGACATTGGCGAGATTACTTCGGTTTTAGTACCGACCACAAAGTAATCGGCATTCAATACCTGGTAACAACTTTTGTCTTCTATTTAATCGGCGGCGTGATGGCGACAATAGTGCGAACCGAACTCGCCACTCCCGATAGCGATTTTGTCACCCCCGAACTCTACAACAGTTTATTTACCGTTCACGCCACGGTGATGATCTTCCTGTGGATCGTACCCGCAGGCGCTGGATTTGCTAACTTTTTGATCCCCTTAATGATTGGGGCAAAAGACATGGCATTTCCTAGGCTGAATGCGGTTGCCTTTTGGTTAATTCCAGTAGGCGGCGTATTGCTGCTGAGCAGTTTTTTGGTGGGAGCTCCGCAGGCTGGTTGGACTTCCTATCCGCCTTTGAGCTTAGTTACTGCTCAAGCCGGAGAAGAAATCTGGATTCTCAGCGTCTTGATTCTCGGAACTTCTTCGATTTTGGGAGCGGTGAATTTTGCCGTTACCATCTTCACGATGCGGGTTCCGAGCATGAGTCTCAATGAAATGCCTTTGTTTTGCTGGGCAATGATTGCGACGGCAGCGCTGACTTTAATTGCTACTCCAGTGTTAGCTTCAGCTTTGATTTTGCTGTCGTTTGACTTGTTAGCGGGGACGGCATTTTTTAACCCGACAGGTAACGGCGATCCCATCGTCTACCAGCATTTATTCTGGTTTTATTCGCACCCGGCAGTTTACATTATGATTATGCCCTTTTTTGGGGTGATTTCAGAAGTTTTGCCGGTGCATTCGCGCAAGCCAATTTTTGGTTATTTGGCGATCGCCTATTCCAGTCTCGCGATCAGCTTTTTGGGCTTAATCGTGTGGGCGCACCATATGTTCACCAGCGGCACTCCTGGCTGGCTGCGGATGTTTTTCATGATCACAACTATGATCATCGCCGTGCCCACTGGGATTAAAATATTTAGCTGGTTGGCCACTATTTGGGGAGGAAAACTCCGCCTAGTTAGCGCCATGCTATTTGGGATGGGTTTTATCTCAACATTCGTCCTCGGCGGCATCACCGGGATCATGGTAGCTTCCGTACCTTTTGACATTCACGTTCACGATACTTATTTTATCGTCGCTCACTTACACTACGTGCTGTTTGGCGGCTCAGTGTTTGGAATTTACGCTGCTTTTTACCACTGGTTCCCCAAAATGACTGGGCGGATGCTTAACGAATTTTGGGGTAGAGTTCACTTTGTTTTAACCTATGTGGGCTTTACTGTAACTTTCTTGCCAATGCACGCTTTGGGGATGCAAGGAATGCCCCGGCGGGTGGCAATGTACGACCCGAAATTTACCACGATTAATGTCATTTGTACGATCGGCGCTTATATGCTGGCAGTCTCGACAATCCCGTTTATTGTTAACGTGATTTGGAGCTGGAGATACGGCCCGAAAGCAGGCGATAATCCTTGGGAAGCTTTGAGTTTGGAATGGATGACGACTTCGCCACCGCCGATCGAAAATTTTGAAGGAGTGCCGGTATTAGCAACCGGGCCTTACGATTACGGCATGGAAAAAATTCAGCATACTGGGGAACGTCTCAGGCTGAAGTTGAGGGAAAATGCCACCCGCAACGCCAAGAAAGAAGGTATTCCGATTGCAGAGGCTCAAGCTTCAACTTTCTTTGGCGGTACTGCAACTTTAGTCGCTCCTGAATCGGAAATAAAAGCTGATTCTCCTGCAGATGAAAGTCAAGATGACAATTAGTCATCACTTATGAGTCATCAGTCATTAGTCATTAGTCATTAGTTATTGCTCGTTGCAATAGTAGAACTTTGAACTAATGACTTTTGACCGCACAGCAGCGATGTACAGATAATTTTTTTCTGTCTCTTCCCTCTTCCTTCTTTCTTCTTGCTGATGACGTTGTACGGAAAGCTCGGAAGCAACAGCAAAACATGACTAATGACTAATGACTAATGACTTCTTCCTTCTTCCTGATGACGTTGTACGGAAAGCTCGGAAGCAACAGCACTGATGACTGATGACTAATGACTGATGACTGATGACTAATGACTAATGACTAATGACTAATGACTTCTTCCTTCAAAATCCCATTACCAACTAGCAATTTATCATGCAACAAATTCCAACGATAGATCCAGAAAAAACTGCTCTCAATTACCACCACAGCGCCGAAATAGAAGGGCACGAAGAGCATCCCGACCACCGAATTTTAGGGGTGATTGTGTTCTTGGGCGCTGAAGGCATGATATTTTTCGGTATGTTTGCGGCCTATTTGATTTATCGAGCGATGGCCCCGGCGTGGCCGCCTGAAGGTACGCCCGATCGCGAGTTATTGCTGCCGGGAATTAATACCATAATTTTGATTGCTAGCAGTTTTGTGATTCATAATGCGGATACTGCAATCAAAAAGAATGATGTGGCGGGTATGAGGAATTGGTTGCTTGCAACTATCCTCATGGGCGTAGTGTTTTTGTGCGGTCAGGTTTACGAATATACTCATTTAGAGTTTGGCCTGACAACTAATTTGTACGCTAGTTGCTTTTACGTTTTGACTGCTTTTCACGGCTTGCACGTTACGTTTGGAGTGCTGCTGATGGCCGGGGTAGTTTGGCGATCGCGCGTGGAAGGTCATTATTCTAGCGAACACCACTTTGGCATCGAAGCGACCGAGATTTACTGGCACTTTGTCGATGTGATTTGGATTGTTTTGTTTGTACTGCTGTACGTGATTTGAACCTGTAGGTTTTTCTACTTAGGGAGCAGGCAAGAAGGCTGCCCCACCAGAAATTAATATGACCCCCCGTTGGGGGTTTTTTATTGTTTGCAAAGTGCGATCGACCTTTATATCGTTTCCGGTTGCATCGGAATGATTTAACCTTACTAGAACACAGAGAACACAGAGAGATTAGAGAGAAATGAATACAGGACGATGAAGAGAGGAATTGATATTACTCACTTTCTGAAAGCCGATCGCCCTAAACTACGCTAAATTAAAAGAAGCAATTGCCTATCAAACAGCATTGAAAAAATTATGCAGTGCGAATTGTGCGATCGACAAATGGCAGCATTAACCGCCCATCACCTCATCCCCAAACAAAACACCAAGCGGAAAAACGAAGATCCCAGCCCGACGATCGACATTTGCTCAGCTTGTCACCGCCAGATTCACTCTCTATTTGAGAACAAACACCTCGCCCAAGAGCTCAACACCCCAGAAAAGCTCAAAAATGACCCCCAATTCCAGAAATTTCTCTCTTGGGTGAAGAAACAAAAAACCGACAAACGCATTCAAGTACACGGCAAAAAAGCTTGACAATGCAAAACTAGCACTCAGATATAGCCTTTTTCAGAAAGATGAGGTACTATGCGGCATGGGGCATGGGGCATGGGGCATGGGGCATAGGGCATGGGGCATGGGGCATACCTCACCACGCTTGATAACCGCTATATCTAGTCCCAAGGTTCGATCGTTCGGACTTTAGTCAGCATTCATCAAGGACTAAAGTCCGAACGATCGAACCAATTTTATTGTTTTTAATTAATACATAGCAATTGCTCAAACACCGGGTTAGGGCTGCTGAGAAAGCTCGTGAAACTTGCGATAAAGCATCCTCTCTACCCGCTTTCCTCCCCGCAAATGTTGCTCGGTAATTGCCGCAACTTCCTCAGCAAAAACCCCACTGTACCAAACCTCTTCGGGCAGCACCAACACCATCGGCCCGTTGCCGCACTGTCCCAAACAACTGCTAGCAACAACTTCAACTTCTGAGGGGGACAATTTCTCAAACGCTGCTAGTACCTTTGCTGCACCTTGCTTGCGACAAGTGCGGTTTTGGCAAACAAGAACTCGCCTAGAAGATTCTGTGATTTTCATGTTTTTTTACTTGACATTCGACTACATATATGCTATTTTTTTATCATGGGAATAGGTGCGGCCATATATAACCAAATCTGACGATCGACCTTTTAAGGCTAACCATTGGCTCGCCTAACATGAATTTTTGATAAATCGGTTAACCGCAGATTTCAAGCCGATGCAACACCGATTGACGCGGATAATTTCCCGATACTTTGGGACTTTTACAATCTTGCCCGCGCTACAAGGGTTTTTTCACCCAGATTAATCTCGATACACCTGTGTAATACGGAGGCTAATCTGATGATAAACCTTTTGAGGCCAACCATTGGCGATCGAACAAACGCGACTGATACCTCGCCCCGCCGTCGCAGAGTACCGTAACAATCCTATGTCCAGGGCCCATTTGCTTCGCCAAAGCCACCGCCGCCCCCACATTAATCCCCACAGAACCGCCCATAAATAGCCCTTCTTTCCTCAACAATTGATAAATCACGCGGACAGCTTCAGCATCATCAATTTGGATAGCATCATCTACCGGCGCATTCTCCATATTCCCAGTGATGCGGCTGGTACCAATTCCCTCAGTAATCGAACTACCTTCAGTCTTAATTTCCCCAGTTTTGAAATAACTGTAAAGCCCGCTGCCCATCGGGTCTGCCAAAACAACTTTAATCGCGGGATTTTTTGATTTCAAAAACATTGCTACACCGGCAAAAGTTCCGCCCGTACCCGTCGCAGCCACCCAAGCATCAATTTTGCCCTCGGTTTGTTCCCAAATTTCCGGCCCCGTTGTCTCGAAATGAGCGCGGCGATTGGCTAAATTGTCAAATTGATTTGCCCAAACGGCATTCTCCATTTCCTCCGCCAATCTTCCAGACAATTTGACATAATTATTCGGGTCTTTGTAAGGAACAGCGGGAACAGTCCGAACTTCCGCGCCCAAGGTTTTCAAAGCATCGATTTTTTCTTGGGATTGAGTATCGGGAATCACAATCAAACATTTGTAACCTTTGGCGTTGCAAATGTGTGCTAAACCGATGCCCGTATTGCCTGCAGTGCCTTCTACAACAGTGCCGCCCGGTTTTAACAAGCCTTTTTCTTCGGCATCTTGGATGATGTAAAGTGCGGCCCTATCTTTAACGGAACCGCCGGGATTTAGAAACTCTGCTTTGCCGAGAATTTCGCAACCTGTTTCATCGCTGAAGCTGTTTAACCGAATTAACGGCGTGTTGCCGATAGTGCCTACAAAGCCGCTTTTGATATCCATATTTTTTACCTGCTGCATTCTATTATTTAGTCTGATAATAAGTTGATATTTATTGCTGTGCTACCAAATTTTGCTCATATTGAGTACGAATCCCGGCAAAACTGGGTCGCCGCTGACTGTCGCGGGATTGTCCAAACATTCCTCTGGCAAATCGGGACGGTAAATGTAAACTCGGCGATTTTTGCGGTCTATTAACCAGCCCAACTGCACTCCTGGTTCTCTCATGTATTCTTGCATTTTTTCTTGCAGCGGCTTGAGATTGTCTGAAGCAGACCTGAGTTCTACTACAAAATCCGGGCAAATAGGTGGGAATTTATCTTGCTGTTCTGGTGACAAAGCATTCCACCGTTCCAGTTTAATCCACGAGGCATCTGGAGACTTGTCACCCATTGAAAGCTTAAATCCCGTACTGGAGTCAAAACAGATACCGGTTCCATCTTGTCGGGTCCAAATATACAACTCTCCAAAGACGCTACCGCTGCGATTTCCTGTTGTTCCACCAGTAGGGGGCATAATTAGCAATTCTCCCGATTTGTTGCGTTCAATGCGTAACTCACTATTGATTTGACAGAACTCGAAAAAATCTTCGTCTGTCATTTGCAATTTGGGCGGTATTCGCAACAGGATTGTTGATGTCAACATCATTAATTTCCTCAATCGCTGTTTGTAATGAGGACTTCAGTCCTCAATAATTTAATTTGTTTGTAGTGAGGACTTCAGTCCTTAAAAATCAAGAAGGACTCAAGTCCTCACTACGAACCTCTTTGTAAATTAAACCTATTTATTCGGCTGAGGAGTCATCCGCAAATAAGGCTTAATCGGCGTGTAACCTTTAGGAAATTTCTCTGCCAACTCTGCGGGGTCGGTAATCGAAGGTACAATGACGCAATCGTCGCCATCTTTCCAATCAACTGGAGTCGCAACGCTGTATTTGTCAGTAAGTTGCAGGGAATCAATTACTCGCAGAATTTCATTAAAATTCCGACCGGTGCTCGCCGGATAAGTAATGCTCAAACGCAGTTTCTTTTCTGGGTCAATTACAAAAACGGTGCGGATTGTTAAGTTGTTGAGGGAGTTGGGATGGATCATGTCGTAAATGTCGGAAACTTTACGATCGCCATCTGCTAAAATCGGATAATTGAGGGTGACGTTTTGAGTTTCCTCGATATCTTTAATCCAACCCATGTGAGAATCTACATCATCGACGCTGAGGGCGATGGTTTTCACGCCACGTTTGTCAAATTCCGACTTGAGACGGGCGACTGCACCGAGTTCGGTGGTGCACACTGGGGTATAGTCTTTCGGGTGTGAAAACAACACCACCCAACTATCGCCGGCCCAGTCGTAGAAATTGATTTCCCCTTTAGACGAGGCTTGGGTAAAGTTGGGAACTGTATCGCCTAATCGCAGTGACATAACTGATTTCCTCTAATTTTATTTAACTACGGTTCTCTATCATCCCATAATTGCCCGGTTTATCGATCGCACTGTAAATGATTCTAAACTTTTTGGTCGATCGCCCGCCGATTCCATTACTGTAATCTATAGCCCGCCTTGTACCGCTAAATTTTCTGGCTATGCTTTACTTTTTGCTTCAGGCAATACGGCCTATTTTAGTTCCGCTGTGTTTTGTCTCCGCTTGGGCTTTAGTTTTTTTGCTGTGTTCGAGTGTCGGGCGCGCTGTCGCCGACTCGGTGCACAGAGCTGGGCGGATGCACCAAATCCCTTGCGCTAACTGCGTATTTTTTACCGGTGACTACCACCTCAAGTGTCCCGTTCAGCCTACCATAGCTTTATCTGAAGATGCGATCGACTGTCCTGATTATCGATCGCATTCGGGAACTTACGGTTAAAAAATCGATCGCCTTTTTAAACATTTCTTAATATTCCTCGCTTTTTCAATTAAACTTAAATTGCGATGGAGAGATTTTCAGGAGTGTGGAAAGAATGCTAATTCAAAAGCTCAATGACTGTGACGAGTTTATGGCTGGCGACGGTACTCAACTGCGAGAATTGCTGCATCCAGACAAACAAGCTGTGGATTTGCGTTACAGTTTAGCCCGCGCCACTTTGCCAGCGGGACAAACTTCGGCGCTGCACTCCCTGACAACTTCTGAAGTTTACTACATCCTCAGCGGCGTTGGGGAAATGCACATCGATGATGAGACTCAATTGGTGCAAGTCGGAGATGCAGTTTACATTCCGCCCAACGCCAAGCAGTTTATTTACAACTGCGGCCAAGAACCGCTAATATTTATTTGTATCGTAGATCCTGCGTGGCGAAAGGAAGACGAGACAATTTTTCAGTAAGTGTCGATAATTCTGTTTTAACAACTTTAACAACAACAGCACCCAGCCATATATACCGAGTGATTTCCTCTTTTTCAACTTTGATTCGGAGCTGCAATAATCCTCGGATTAACTTGCATTTCTCCCTTCTAATTAGTTGAGGAAGTATCAGCTTTGTTGGTGGGTGCTGCTATTGGTTTTTAATGAGACAGATGTGAGATTAAACAGCGTTTTACTCCTTAGATTCTATTGTGAACTTCGCTGTGGTATCTGGATGTGGTATCTGTCAGAGAAGCTTTTTGTTCGCTTCATATTTTTAATTTACCACCTTTTTCAAGAAGCGCAAGTACCTGCAACTAAACTTTACAAAAGAAGTCATTAGTCATCAGTCATTAGTCATTAGGAAGATGGAAGAGGGAAGACAACCCTCTAGGGGCGTAGATAATTGCGGAAAATTGTGAAGTTAAATGAAGCATTGAGCTTTGTGGATGCCCAGGTAAAATCCTAGAGTTCGGCTGTGGTTGCTGCTGCGAGAAACAGGCATAATATTTTTATGAAAACAACCAAACTCATCAAACTGTGTGTTTTATCGCTGAGCATTTTCCTGCTGTGTAGCAATGTGATAGCGACAGCAGAACCGACTGTGAAGCCTCAACCCCAGCAAACTTACACTAACCAAGAGATTCTGCAACAGTTGGTGAAGGCGAAAATTGTGTATCTGGGAGAAACCCACGATAGCGAGGCAGACCACCAAGCTCAACTGAAAATTATTCGAGAAATGCAGCGGCAAAATCGTAAAATTGCGATCGCCCTTGAAATGTTTCAGCGTCCGTTCCAAAGTGCGATCGACAACTACTTAGCTGGTAAACTGACAGAACAGCAATTAATCGAGCAAACAGAGTACGATCGCAGATGGCGATTTCCCTGGGAATATTACGCCCCAATTTTACGGTTTGCCAAAGAAAATCAACTACCTGTGCTCGCCTTAAATACACCCTCGGAAGTCACGAGAAAAGTTGCCAGTCAAGGTTTAGAAAGCCTCACAGCAGAAGACAAAAAATACATTCCGCCAACATCCGAAATTCGCACCGACAACGCCGAATACCGGCAAATGCTGCTAGAAGTTTTCCAACAGCATCAAAAAGCTGGAAAGGGAAATAGTACGGCTTTTGAAAGATTTTTGCAAGCCCAAGTTTTGTGGGATGAAACTATGGCCGAAAGTATAGCTGAATTTGTCAAAGCTAACCCCGACTATCAAGTTGTAGTGTTGGCGGGGAAAGGGCATATTATTTACGGTTACGGCATTCCCAGCCGCGTCGAGAGGCGTTTGGGAGTCGGGAAGGTAAAAACGCGATCCGTTGTATTCAATTCCAGTGAAAATCCTACTTTGTCGGCAGAAAAATCCATTGCTGACTTTGTTTGGCAGCACCAAGAATAGTAAAATTTTACTCGGAAGCAATTATCCCTAAAAATCAATGACAAACAGACCAAAAATACTGGCATTTGCCGGAAGTACCCGCGAAGCATCCTACAACAAACTGCTGGTAAAAGTTGCGGCGGCTGGGGCTAGGGCGGCGGGTGCAGAAGTTACCTATGTAGATTTGCGCGATTTGCCGATGCCGATATTTGATGAAGATTTGGAAGCAAAAGAGGGAATGCCAGAAAATGCCCGGAAGTTGAAGGAATTGATGATAGCGCATCACGGGTTTTTGATAGCTTCCCCTGAGTATAACAGTTCGGTTACGCCTGTGTTGAAAAATGCGATCGACTGGGTATCGCGCCCCGCACCGGGCGAACCGGGATTGGTGGCATTTACTGGCAAAGTAGCGGTAATTATGAGTGCTTCCCCTGGCGGATTTGGCGGTTTGCGGGGATTGGTTCATTTGCGCTCTATCCTGGGGAATATTAGCGTGTTTGTTCTCCCGGATCAGAAAGCAATTCCCAAAGCTTTTGAAGCGTTTAATGATGACGGTACGATGAAAGATGCCCAACAGCAGGAATCTGTGGAAAATCTCGGTGCTAAATTGTCGAATATCCTGTCTAAATTAATCGCCTAAGGCGATAAATTGATTTGGCAGTAGGGACACAACATTGTTGTGTCCCAATCCTAATCTTTGTTATTTTACTTGCTGTATAAACTACGTGCATCTGGGCTATCCCGATCGCGAATCGCGTCCTAAAAATTGCTACAATTATATAGCGGTTATCAAAAAAGTGAGGATAGCCCAATGCCCTATCCCCTATCCTATCCCGGATAGTACCTCATATGAGAGCTTGAAAGGCTATAGTTGATTGCTGGTGATTCTCACCCCAAAATTAACATGACATTCACCGGAAATCCAAACTCAGCACCTGTATTACTGACAACCAAAGAAGCAGCGGTAAGCTGTTGCTCATATAGATTGTGTATGGCGATGGAGGGGGAGAGGGGGAGAGGGGGAGAGGATTTGAGGATTTTTGATTGTCATCAAAATATACAATTTAAATGCAGAACAGCTTAGCCAAAACCAGCAGCCGCGCTTTAGCATCGCACTTAGAAAATCATCCGTCTGACGAATCCCTGAACTCGCAGAAAGATTACCACAAATTTTACCACTACCGCATCACCCGATCGACCTAAAGAAAACCACCCGATCGCACATTGGCAGAAATGCACAAGAGCAAGCATAATTTAACCATCGGTCATCGGTCGGTTATACTTGTTACAAACCGCACGGCAGGCGTGGGAGACTCCTCCGTCACACCTGCCATGCAGTTTTATTTAAAATTGTCCGATTGGGCATCCCTGCACTACGATAAAACAGGTTCGAGGCTACATTAATATCAGCCCATTTTCTTTTTCTTCCAAGCTTCCACAAACGGCAAAAATACCGACACTAACTCCTGCCGGTTCATTACCAAAGTCGGATAAGAAACCCTCCCGTAATTCTTCCCCACTTCCAACGGAAAAATCGCCTGGGACTCCAGCGGCAACCAAACCGCACCCGCAGCCTTCACAATTACCCAACTCCCGGCAATATCCCAAATTTTCGGAGTCGCTTCCACGCCTCCCATAGCCACACCCGAAGCCACCATCAAAAAATTGTAACTAGCCATCCCCAACATCCGAATTTTACTCGGAAGATGAGGCCCAATTCCCACACTGCGAGAACACAAATTAAAAATATGATTTCCGCTCATTTTATCAGGATTAGGGCGAATTGGGCGATCGTTTAAAAACGCACCTTGAGGCATATTTGTCAATACCTCATCTCCCGCCAAATCCTCTGCATAAAAACCATGAAAAGTTTGATTTAACGGCGGCAAATGCACGCAGCCAAAAACCGGAGTTCCGCGATACAATAAACCTAAAGAAATCCCCCAAATTGGAATTCCGCGAGCAAAATTAGTCGTAGCATCCAAAGGATCGACAACCCAACACCATTCAGTATCGGGGAAAACCTGTTCCCCTTCCTCGCTCAAAATCCCGTGGCTGGGAAACGCAATTGCGATCGCATTTCTAATTTCCGCATCCGCCCAATTGTCAGATTGCGTAACCAAAGTGCCATCATCTTTCTCATCCGCTTGTACGCAACCGAAATCTTTCAAAAACTGCTGTCCGATTGTCTTGACAGTAGTTTGAGAAAAAGTCAAAATAGAGTTCCAAAAATCTTGCATTTCACTAAAAATTAACAACTAACGGAGATGGGGAGAGAACTCTCCAATTACCAATTTCCATTCCCAAATGACTGATGACTGATGACTGATGACTACTGACTACTGACTACTGACTACTGACTACTGACTACTGACTACTGACAAAATATCAGTCTAGTTCATTTTCAAGAATAGTGGCGATCGCACTTTTAGCATTATCCTGAAACTCCCGCACATCCACCCTACCCAACAGCCAAACAGCCAGAATCATACCCACCGCCGGCACAGCAAACACTAACCCGTAAGCCAACATCGGCACCCCAAACAAACTCCTGCCAAAATCCAAAATAGCACCGCCGCTAACAGTCGCCACACCCCGCGCCATCGCCTGCGACAAACCCCAAGCACCAATAAAAGTCCCCGCCGTTTCTGCAGCAGTCAAATCCAACATCAAACTTAGCGCACCAGTCGTCGTAATTCCTGAAGCTAATCCGAAGCACATTAAAGCCGACTTAAACACAATTGGATTACCAGTAAATCCCGATAAAATAATCAAGCCCAAACAAGCAGCCACCGACAAACAACCCAATCTAATCGTATTTTGCTTGCCGATGCGCGGCACAATTAAAAAACCAGTAGCACTCAAACCAAAAAGCACACCAGTACCGTAAATAGCATTCAACCGCGTAGTTTCCGAAATCGGCATCTTAAAAATTTCCCCGCCGTAAGGTTCCAAAACCGCATCCTGCATAAACAAGCAAATTGTCATAATCAGCAGGAAAGTAAAAAACAAACCGGTTTGACGGCTAGCAGTCAAAATCCGCAGCGCACTTCCCAGGGTAATTTTATCTTCTCGATTCACTGCGCTCGATCGCACCCCGTACCGCGAATACTTTTTCTCAACCCCAAAAGTTGCAACCGCCACCAACAGCAAAACAACTGCCGGCACTTTTACAAACAAACCATTAATCGAAGCCTGCAACACTTCCCGCGGCACATCCCCATCAATTTGCTTCAGCAAACCGCTGCTGACAATCGCCCCGATAATGATACCAACCATCAGCATCGACCATACAACACCAATCAACTTCGATCGGTCTTCCTCATCGGAAACATCCACCAACAAAGCAGCAAAAGGAGTCGAACTCGAACAAATCGCGATACCGTAAACTGCAAAAACCAAACCCAACAAACCCACCCAACCGTAAGTCGGAGTCGTCCATCCCACAGCCTCCAAACTGTCGCCCAAGCACCACATCACCTGCACCGCCAAAAAAGCCGAAATTACAAACAACAGCCCTCCCAGCCACACGTAACCCGTGCGGTGATGCCCGAACAAAGGCTTAGCATCAGACATTTGCCCGAACCACACCCTAGCCGGAGCGACAAACTGGTGCATCGCCAGCGTACCAGCCACCACAGTAGCCGGAATCGCCAACTCCTTAATCATCACGCGATTGAGTACCCCCAGCGTCAAAATCGACATCATGCCCAGCCCCATCTGAAACAAACCCAGCCGGAACATAGTCAGCAAATTAACCCGCTTTGGGGCCACAGTCGCGGAATCTGTTAATCTAGAATCTGGCAAACGGTCGATCGACATAACTATTAAAATAAATACAGCATGACTCATTTATAGTAACTGAGATACAGCCACCTTTCCTCCCAAAGCCCGAAGCTCAAATGCGATTATTCGTATAAATTCATATAAAAATAAAGAGAATCAATAACTGTGGATTTACCAACCGTGACAACCATTACCCTAGGACAAAACGGCCCAGCCGTCATTCCCCTGTGCGTCGGAACTTGGGCTTGGGGCGATAAACTATTTTGGAACTACGGCAGCAACTACGGTGCCACCGAAGTAGAAGCAGCATTCAAAACAGCCCTAGACGCAGGAGTCAACTTTTTCGACACAGCCGAAGTCTACGGTAACGGCTTGTCAGAAGAATTGCTGGGACAGTTTATCAAAAAAACCAGCCAACCCGTCCAAATAGCCACCAAATTCGGCCCCGTACCTTGGCGGATTACCGGAAAATCCGTTTCCGACGCTTTGAGTGCCAGCTTAAAACGCTTGCAAGTAGAACAAATAACCCTCTACCAAGTCCACTGGCCCTTCACTTTTTTACTGAGTCAAGAAAGCCTAATGAACGCCTTAGCAGACGAAGTAAAAAAAGGCAGAATTCAAGCAATAGGAGTCAGCAACTATTCAGCAGAACAAATGCGAGAAGCCCACAAAATACTCGCAGCCAGAGGCGTACCCCTAGCAACAAATCAAGTCCGTTATTCATTGCTGTCGCGGCAAGTAGAAAAACAAAAAATTGTCAGTACCGCCTCGGAATTGGGAGTAACAATTTTAGCTTACAGCCCCTTAGCCCAAGGATTGCTGACAGGTAAATACACCGCCGAAGAACAACCGGCAGGAGCCCGGAAACTGGATTCCCGCTTCAGCAAAACAGGCATCGAAAAAATCGAATTAGTCATGTCCACCCTGCGGAAAATGGGCAAAAAGCGATCTCGCACGCCCGCCCAAGTAGCCCTAAACTGGCTAATAGCCCAAAACGGAGTCATCCCCATTCCCGGCGCCAAAACCGCAAAACAAGCCCAAGAAAATGCAGGCGCATTAGGTTGGACTTTAAGCCAAGATGAAGTCAACCAACTAGAGCTAATGACACGTCCTTGGCTAGAATAAATTTGTTAATTGTTGACTGTTGATTGTTGACTGTTGACTGTTCGCCGTAGGTTGGGTTTTAAGCTGTCGCGCATTTTAATTGCATATTCAGGCCGGGTAGGATGTCCATCCCACAAGAGTTTTATTGTTTTTTGACATACAGTTTAAATGCCGCAACAGCTTACTTCCCTCTTCCTTCTTCCTGATGACATTGGACGGAAAGCAGTTGCCAGTTGTCAGTTGTCAGTTGTCAGTTGTCAGTTGTTACCACCAATAACCAATAACAAACAACCAATAACCAATGACTAATGACTAATGACTAATGACTAATGACTAATGACTAATGACTAATGACTAATGACTAATGACTAATGACTTCAACTATGAAAATTTTAACTGACTGGGGTTTCACCCGCGAAAGCTTGCGTCACAACAGCCGCGGCGAATATTTAGTATTACTGCAAGGAGCATTACTAGCAGGATTTGCCATTTTACCAGTTTATCAAATGCCGGGATTCAAAATTGAATCAACTCAATTAATTTATGTTACCTGGTTTTTCGCAGCTATGCTCGGCTTAGGCGCGCTAATTTTAATCGTCAAAGGATTGATAGACTTAGGAAAAAACCTCACACCTTTACCCTATCCCATAGAAAACGGAGAATTAATCCAAACAGGAATTTACAGCATAGTGCGACATCCGTTATACAGCGGCTTAGTTTTAGCAGCTTTCGGTTGGGCAATTTTTCAAATGAGCCTATCGCACTTAATAGCAACTGCAATTTTACTGATATTTTTTGACATCAAAGCAAATCGTGAAGAAACCTGGTTGAGTGAAAAATATCCCGACTATTCAGAATATCGTCAGCGAGTCAAAAAACTAATTCCGGGCATTTATTAACAGAACCCCTCAACCTCTGCGTTAATCCGCTTCAATTTGCTTCAATCTGCGGTAAAAAAAAACATGAACCATCGCAAAAAGTTACACATTAAAATTCTAGCATTAATCCTATTTATAGGCTCGTTTTTAACAACAATTAATGGATGTAGCTTTTTTATTGCAACAAAATCCTTTCAACTTCCCGACTCAGCCAAACAAGAACCCTGGCCAGTACAAACAGGCCTCCGAGTCAACATCCTCCGCGAAAACATCCCAACAGTTAATCGCATAGTTTTAGTACCAGACGAAGCCACATTCTTAGCAGCAATTCAAAAATGGAATCTCAAAGGAAACTGGCCCATTCTCATCGAAGACAAAAAATACGCGCCGATGTTTGTGCAGCGCTTCCAACCCGAAGAAATCATCCGTTTGCCGAGCATCAAACAGCAACTCCCAAAAGGTCAAAAACTCCAACAATTAATGCTCAACAGCGCAGCAGCAGCCTGGGATTCCACGGATACTCAAACCTTAAGAGCCAAATGGACTGAGCTGGGCTGGGAACCTCCAGGAGTAGTAATCACATCAGAAAACGACCCCGCACGTACAGCAGCAGTTGCCTTAGCAGCAGCCCGCGGCGAACCTTTAGTATTTCTCGAAGGTAACTTCGGAAAACCCAACGATAACCTCAATGATACACAGTGGAAAAATCTGCAAGCAGCGGTTACAAAAGCCGTCGAATCCACTGGATATTTTTACTCTCAACTCGGAGATCCGATCGACACAATTACCATTGTACGCCAACTAGCAGTAAAATATCAATCCCCCAAAAACAAAGACGAACAATGGGCTGTTACCGACGGTTTAGGAAGGCATCCCAACGGCGAACGGTGGGCAGCCGCTGGCTGGATTTACGGCTCCGAAGTGCGATCGATATATCAAGCCATGTGTGCCATATTTCTCGACAGCCAAACAGCCATGCTTTATAACAGCTACCCCACAGAAGGGAATTGGGGAAAATATGGAATGGCAGAAGCATCTAACAAACTAAAAAGCATAGGCCTTAACGTAGAATTAGTGCAACAACCAGAAGCTAGCTTGGAAAGGTGGCGGAGTTTAGCAGCAATACCGTGGGCCTTTGACTTAATATTGATGAATTCCAAAGGCTATCCAAAATCATTTCAAGTCGGTAACGGCGACGCGGCAGTTGACGACATACCAAAGCTGCAATTTCCTGCAGCAATCCACATGATTCACAGTTGGTCAGCATCAGCTCCCGATGATGTAAATACCGTTGCTGGTAGGTGGTTACAAAATGGTGCTTACGCCTATATTGGTAGCGTCAACGAACCTTTTTTGGCTGCATTTCTTCCACCTAAAATAATGGTCGATCGCCTAACACGAGGTGCACCCTTTTTAATGGCCGCCCGCCAGCTAGAATCCCCTCCTTGGAAAGTCGCCACCATTGGCGATCCGTTAATGTCGATCGCCAAAGCCAGACCAAGAATCCCGCCGGATAAACAACGGATCTGATGTTGCGCGCGATCGATTTTAGCTTTGAGATTTGTGGTTTTAAGGTAGAATCTCGCATCGCCAATTTTTCAATCGGAATGTTGTATTTCACTGAATTATACGATTGTACAAGTTCATGGATGCGATCGCCCGCTAGCGCCAACACTGTAAATATAGTTAATGAGCATTATCGCCAGAATCTATCTAAGTTTGAATGTAACTGAGAATTCGATCGCGCCCAATTTGCTGACTCTCTGAATCGGTCGTTCCACCCCAGCCACTGGCCGCCAAAATCTACCGTAAAATACGCCTTAATTAAGTTGTCAATTCCCCTAAAATCACTCAAAATGAAAATAAGAAATAAAATGTAATATTTATCTAAATTCTCACAGAAGAATTAACCGTTAAATGACAGCCACCCCTCCTGTGGATCTGCCGCCACCTGAGCCAACCGCAGAAACTCCCGAAGCCTCCCGCCTCAGCCCGTTGTTTAACCGCCTGCACCCCAGCCCCGAAACACTCCTGCTCATCCTCTCCCTAGTCATTGGGGGAGTTACGGGCGCGGGCGTCGTCACCTTTCACTATCTCATCCACTTCATCCACAGCCTGATGCTGGAAGACTTCATGGGGGCGATCGCCTCGAAAGGCCCTTGGACGCTAGCCTGCATTCCCACCCTAGGCGGAGTCATCATCGGGCTGATGCGCTGGCGGTTTCGGGATTTTGGCCCGAATATGTCATCGTTAATTGCAGCCACCCGCGGCCTACAAGAACTCTCCCCCCTCAAACCCATCACCAAAATGGTGGCCGCCTCAGTATCCCTCGGCACCGGCGCATCCCTCGGCCCGGAAGCCCCCAGCGTCGAAATCGGCGCCAACTTCGGAATGCTGCTAGCCCAAGTCTTGCAGCTTTCCCCAGAACGGCAGCGCTTGCTCCTCGGCGCGGGAGCTGCAGCAGGTTTATCGGCCGGGTTTAACTCTCCCATCGCCGGAGTGTTTTTTGCCCTAGAAGTCGTGCTCGGCAGCACCTTCGCCACTTCGTCAGTCAGCGTTGTCTTGCTCTCCGCCGTCGTTTCGGCGCTGATCGCTCAAATTTGTTTGGGAGCTCAGCCGGCCTTTGCTTTGCCTGTCTACGATGTCCGCAGCCCCCTAGAACTGCCACTATACATGGGATTGGGGCTTTTGGCGAGCTGTGTGTCCCTAGCTTATACAGAAGCAATTCAATTGACCGATCGCTGTTTTCAAGGAAAAATCCGAGGATTTGGTTGGCTCGGACGACTGCCCCGCCCGTTTCATCCGATCCTCGGCGGTGCGATTGTCGGTTTAGTCGCCCTGCCATTTCCTCAAGTTTTGGGCGTAGGCTACGAAACAGTTGAAGCCATGCTGCAAGATGTGAAATTTTCCTTGCCTTTGCTGTTGTTGCTGCTATTCGTCAAACTGGCGGTGACAGCAATCAGCCTCGGCAGCGGTTTGGTAGGGGGGATATTCGCTCCGGCGATGTTTTTGGGAGCTTGTCTGGGTTCGGCTTACGGCATCTTTTTGGAAATGTTGCCGGCAATGAGCGATCGAGTTGCAGGCCCTGCTGCCTATGCAATGGTGGGCATGGCCGCGATCCTTGCCGGCAGCGCCAAAGCACCGCTGACAGCCATCCTGTTGATGTTTGAATTAACCCGCGATTACCGCATTGTCTTGCCTTTGATGGCTGCTGTCGGATTGAGCGTTTGGTTGGTGGAGTTTGTCAACCGCCGATCGACTACTCACAGCCTTAACCTGCACCAAATGGGCGTAGATGTTGCTGTCAATTCCCCGATCGCAGCCAGAGAACAGTTGCAGGATTGGGAAGATGCTCTGGGCGATCGGATGGTCACAGAACTAATTTCTTGCCAGCTCCCCATTGACGGCGAACAGAGCAGCGAAGAGTCAGAATTGGCGATCGCTAATGCACATTTACCCGAAGATGTCAAGTCTTTTCCTGAAACAAAATCAGCAGTTTGACTGCTCTCAAATCCGCTACTCCGTCACAAAACTAATAACCAAAAACCTAAATATTACAGCCATGATATTTATCAACCCAAAAACCGATTACGCCTTCAAAAAAATCTTCGGTTCATCAGAAAGCAAAGATATTCTGATTAGCTTTCTCAACGCCTTAATTTATGAAGGCAATTCTACCATCGAAGACTTAGAAATTATCAACCCAAATCTGCCGCCCAAACTTGAAGGCTTAAAAGATAGTTATCTGGATGTGAAAGCCCAACTCAAAGACGGCACTGTAGTCATCATTGAAATGCAAGTGCTCAACGTTCAGTCTTTTGGCAAGCGAGTTTTGTACAATGCAGCAAAAACCTATGCTTTTCAATGGGAAGCAGCACAAGGATATCGATTGCTGAAGCCAGTGATTGCTTTGACCATTACGGATTTTGAAATGTTTGCTAACAGCGAAGAATGGATTTCTAGATTTGTGTTCAAAGAAGTAAATAAAAACTTTACGTATCCCGAAAACGACCTGGATTTAGTGTTTGTAGAGTTGCCCAAGTTTACTAAAGGAGAGGAGGAACTTGAAACCTTAGCAGATAAATGGATCTATTTCATGAAAAATGCCAGAAGTCTCACATCAATCCCAGAATCAATGGATAGCATACCCGAAATACAGGAAGCTTTTAATATTGCGAATCAATCCAAGTTAAGCCGCGAGGAAGTGGCAGATTTGGACAGAAGAGAACAGTTTATTTATGACCAACAGGGCGCGATCGTGAAAGCTGTTCAGGAAGGCATAGAACAAGGCATAGAACAGGGCATAGAACAAGGTATAGAACAAGGGATGCGATTGGAGAAGTTGGCGATCGCCCGACAACTACTTTCACGTCTAGATAATGCCACGATTGCCCAAGTTACGGGGCTTAGCGTTTAGGATGTAGGGAATTTGCGAGAAAGCGATTCCTAGTTTAAAGTAATGGGGTAGGAAAAATCGATTTTTTATGTCACTGGACTATCCTGAATATGAAAAACTACGCAAGCAAAGTTGGTTCTTGGGATTGCTTTGGCGTATAGGTGACTCGGGATACTATCTGGGGCTATTTGGGGCAGTAGGCTCGCCATTAGTCCTGATTTACAACCAACTCACAAGTCAAAAATATCATTTGCACCCTAAAGCAGCTTTATTGCTTGGGTTTCTGTTAGTAGCATTCTTCGCCTGTATCTTTTGGCTCTCGGCACTACTTAAATATTTTGCATTGAAAAGAGGAGAGGCTTTAAACAATAAACGCTTAAAGCGACCTATCGATAGGACGTAGAGCCGATCGCCCACCTTCAAGCCCTCGACATCGCAGACAGTGGCGCTACCCTCAAATTTGGTCTAAAATAATCAAAAATTATCAACAAGCCCAGAGGCGCTTCGGTGACTCCTAACGAGGCAACTGCACAAAACCAAAGTCAGAAAATGCCAAGAAAAGCCCCCTTGGGTTCTAGTTACTACGGCTTGTTAGGCTTGCATCCTTCCGCATCGCCGATCGAAATTCGGCGATCGTACCGGGAACTGAGCAAACTCTACCATCCTGATACCACCAACTTGCCGCCCACAGTCGCCACCGCCAAATTTCAGCAGCTTAACAACGCCTACGCCACCCTCAGCAACCCAGAACGCCGCCTCGCCTACGACCTCAAAATAGGCTATTCTCGGATGAACGTGATTCAGCAGCCCCCTGGTTTTAACACTCCGGTTTCTCGATCGCGTGAAAAAACTTCTAACTCGGCTTATCTAGACCCCACGGATCGCCCTCTTTCCCCAGGAGAAATATTCGCCCTGTTTATCATGGGAACTACTTTAATCGGATGTTTGGTACTGGCGATCGCGATCGGCTTAATTCGCGGCAATTAAACGTTCAAATCCCCAATCCAAAATCTCCCAATCCAAAATCTCCCAATCTAAAATCTAAAATCCCATGACTCTTCCTTCCGCTGATACTCCTTTGTACAACCATCCGCTGCCAGAAATCGAGCAGTGGCTAAAAAGCCGCGGCTGCGAGCAAGACCGGCAAGAACTACACTGCTGGCAGATCGATCGACCTACCTGGAAAGCAGAACTTTTCCTCGATATCGACCAAATCACCGTCCGCTACATTGACGCAGGGGCCGACGGTAAAGACATTCAACGAGCCTTCAAATACTCTCTCTCGCGTCACGACATTGAAGATGCCGTTTTCTCGGGCCCCTAATTTGATTTTAGATTGGCGATTTGAGATTTTTAGATTTGTAATCCAATCGACGATCTAAAATCGGATCGTTCTGTCGATCGAGACATCGGTAAAATTGCTATGAGATTTTAGATTGGGAATCAAACGAGAATCTACATCTAATTAGAAACTGACAAATCAACCAAAAAATCTCAAATCTCAAATCCCAAATCCTTAGACTTTGCCAAATCGGCGGCTGCGTTTTTGATAATCAGACAAAGCGCGGTGAAACTCCGATCGATCAAAATCCGGCCACAGCGTCTCAGTAATGTAAATTTCCGCATAGGCCATTTGCCACAGCAAGAAATTGCTCAACCGCATTTCCCCGCTAGTCCGAATCAGCAAATCCGGATCGCAAACATCAGCAGTATACAAATAGCGTTTAAATAAAACCTCATCAATCTCCTCCGGCTGCAACTTGCCTTCTTGTACTTGAGTGGCGATCGCCCGACAAGCCTGTACAATCTCCTGGCGGCCGCCATAATTCGTCGCCACCCGAAACAAAATCCCCCGATTGTGCTCCGTTGCGGCTACAGAACGCTCGATTTCTGCCTGCAAAGACCTCGGCAAAGCCTCCAAATTCCCCATAAATTGAATTTGTACGTCCTCGTCCACCATCTCCCGCAATTCTTGTCGCAGCTTGCCTTCAAACAAACTCATCAAAAAATCCACCTCTCCAGCCGGCCGCCCCCAATTCTCCGTCGAAAAAGCATAGGCCGTTAAAGCTGGAATCCCCCAATCTTTGCAGCAGCGCAACAATTCCTTCAGGGCGCTAGCCCCCCGGCGGTGTCCCGCAATCCGCGGCAACCCCTTATTCTTAGCCCAGCGCCCGTTGCCATCCATAATCACTGCTATGTGCTTAGGCAGTAGTTCTTGTTGTAGATCCTCCGGCAGCTTTTCCAAGCAAATTCCTTGACTCATGGTTTCTCCCGATTACCCGACTAACGGCGCAGTATCCGCTTTAACAGTGTCACTCCCTTCAATCCTATCTGCCGTCCGAAATTGCCGATCGGAATTGGAGCCACAACTCTTTCTCCCTCCGACGGAAACAGCTTTGCTTCCAGCAATTCCTTAAGTTTGCTGCTAGTCAAAGGTCGATTTAACATTCCCATCTGCGCTAGAGAAATCGAACCCGTTTCCTCAGACACCACCACGCACACGCAAGCTTGCACCCGTTCGGTAATCCCCATCGCCGCCCGGTGGCGGGTTCCCAACTGTCGCGACGCGCTGCGATCGGACAAAGGCAAAATTACCCCCGCCGACACAATCCGCGAAGCTCGAATCAACACCGCACCATCGTGCAGCAAAGTTTGCGGCTGAAAGATTGTCTGTAACAATTCTTTAGAGACTTCAGCATTTAGCTTGACTCCCGGCACTGAAAAATCCCGATCGTCGATCGGAGAATCTGTTTCTACAATTAATAAAGCGCCCGTGCGGTTTTGCGAAAGTTCTTTTACTGCGTCCACAATTTCATCTATTACGCTGTCCGGTGCGGGAGTTGGTCGGCGATCGCGTCCAAACAATTGTACAATTTCCCCCCGCCCTAATTGTTCCAGAAATCGGCGAAACTCCGACTGCAATATTACCGCCATTGCCACAGCAGAACCTGTCACCAAGCTGTTGAGCGCAACGTGCAACAGTCTCAATCCAGCCCAGTTGCTCAGTGCCGTCGCCAGCATCAAAATAATAAATCCCCGTACCATCCACAGCGTCCGGCGCTCCCCGACAATGACGAGCACCAAATACGCAAGCGTAAATACCAGTCCAATATCGATCGCCTGAACCAATAGGGACTCAACGAGGCCAAAGTTATAGCCAGATTGTTGATTGTTCATGGTTCATCGAACGCTACCGCCTGTGAACCGCGAACCGTGATGCACTCGAACCCGTGAACCATGAACAGTTGTTATTCCAATCGCGTGACTAAACAAGCCAAAAGTAAAAAGTTAAAAGACAATCATTAAGAAATCAAAATGAATTATCTTACTTTTTACTTTTTACTTTTTATTTTTTACTTCTTACTTTTGAGTTCCGAGTCGTGCCGGAAGGCGATCGAGCCTCAGCAAATCCTGGTAAGTTTCCCGCTGTAAAATCGTGTTAACTTCCCCATTTTTCACTAAAACTGCTGCCGGTCGGGGTACTCGGTTGTAGTTAGAAGACATACTGTAATTGTATGCTCCTGTCGCCGTAACGGCGAGAATATCTCCGGCGTGACACTCGGGCAATTTAGCATCTTTAATCAGAACATCGCCTGACTCGCAGTGTTTCCCCGCAATTGTCACTGTTTCCGTTAAGGGAGCGCGCATTTTGCCGGCTGCGAGGATTCGATACACTGATTGATAGGTAATAGGACGCGGATTGTCCGACATTCCCCCATCCACAGCTAAATACGTCCGCATTCCCGGAATAACTTTTTGAGAACCTACGGTGTAAGCGGTGACGCAGGCTGTACCGACGAGCGATCGACCAGGTTCGCAAAGCAATTTCGGTAATGGCAATTGGTGCCGCTCGCAAGCTGCTACCACTGCGGTGCAAATTGTCCGAGCCCAATCGTCAATGCTAGGAGGATCGTCCGTTTCAGTATAGCGAATGCCCAACCCACCGCCAATATTAATTTCTGTCGCAGGCAAATCATAACTTTGTGCTTTTGTCAAGGCCTGAATTATGACCTCGGCTAAGTCGTCGTGGGGTTGCAGTTCAAAAATCTGAGAGCCGATGTGAGCGTGCACTCCCACACAATATAAGGACGGCTGTTCGCTGATGAACTTAAATACTCGATCGAGCGAATTGGGATCGAAGCCAAATTTACTGTCGATTTGACCAGTCTGAATGTACTCGTGGGTGTGACACTCAATTCCAGGAGTAAACCGCACCATAACTCGTGTCGGCCCGCCTGTTTTACTGGTGACACCCAATTTTCCCAACTCAGAAAGAGTTTCTAAATCCTGCCAATTGTCGGCTACGGTAATGCAGCCGCTTTCGACAGCTAGCTGTAGTTCCTCGCGGGACTTGTTGTTACCGTGGAAATAGATTTTGTCATGGCTAACGCCAGCTTGTAGTGCAGTGTAAATTTCCCCTGCAGATACTACATCTATTCCTAAACCTTCGGAAGCTGCGATCGCGCAAACCGCCAAACAACTCCAAGCCTTAGAAGCATAGAGCACTTGAGTTTCGCCCGGATAGTAACGTGCAAAAGCATCCCGGTACTGCGTGCAAGCCGCCCGCAGCGTTTCTTCGTCTAAAATGTAGAGTGGCGAGCCAAATTGCTCCACCAACGCTGTCACCTCGCAGCCTCCGATTTCCAGCCTGTCTCGGCTGTTAACACTGGCTGTCAGCGGTAAAAGTTCTTGATTGGGCGATCGACTTGAGAGAGCCTCTTGAGACTCAGACAGATACTTAAGTCCCGATTCCACCCCGAAAGATTGAGTTGATACCATCGCGCAATAACTATCCTTACGGTCTTTCCCAGTGTACAATTGACGGCAAGCAATTGGGTCAGTTGCCCCCAGATTCATTCCGCAAGCAGGCTGACTGACGGAGACTCGATCGAACTCCGCATCCTTGCAGTGAGTAACGATCAAATCTAAAATCTAAAATTTAAAATCGGCTGTGCGTTTTCTAGAAATTAAACATCTCGCCCCAGAACACCTCAACAGTGCAGTCGAGCTCGATCGCCTTTGTTTTGACGGACTTTGGACGCTCGAAGGCTACAGGCGCGAATTAGACAGTCCTAACAGCGATTTATTGGGTTTGTGGACATGGGTAATTGAGGACTCTGAATCAAGTCAAAACCGGGCGGGCACGCACCATCCACCGCCCCTACAGATTCCCCCAACTCTCATCGGTATCGGTTGTTTGTGGGCAATTTTAGAAGAAGCTCACATTATCATGCTGGCAATTCATCCTGAGTTTCAAGGTCGGGGTTTCGGGCAAGCTCTGCTTTGGGCGCTGCTAAAATCCGCGTGTGACAGACAATTAGAGCGGGCAACTTTAGAAGTGCGGGACTCGAATTTGGCGGCAGTTTCCCTGTACAAAAAGTTTGGTTTTAAAGAGGCTGGACGGCGCAAGCGATACTACGAAGATACCGGAGAAGATGCTCTGGTGATGTGGCGCAGCGGTTTGGAGAAACCGGAGTTTCAGGAATATTTAGCGGTTGAAAGAGTGCAAATTTGCGATCGGTTGCAGAGAGAAAACTTCACATTGGGCGATCGATATTTTTGAATTTTGAGTGTTAGAGCCCCAGAAACCAGTTTTTTTACGATAATACTTGATTGCTGCCCGTAAATTCGATAAAAACCCGGTTTCTTTTAACTAATATTTTCAGGAAATATTCTAATTTAGCCTCATAAACTCTAGTCAATTCACGGGTTTATAATACCGCAAAAAAGCTTTAATCTGTATCTCAAAATGTTGTTTTTGTTAATTGCTGCTACAAACGAAAACAAACTGCTGTGGCTAAAGCCTGTCAAATCAGGAATATCCAATGAACTTGACACTCACTCGGCCTGAAGGCACGAGGATTCTTGAAGAATTTCTACTTCAATATCCCTATTTCTAGGGTTCCCAAACTCCCCACGTTTGCTCAATCGAGCGTGAGGATATCTTTTGGGCGTTTAGGCACTAATGCCAGGTTTCGCGGAGTCCCCGCGTACCAAATTCAAAGCCCGATCGCGAATAGTTTTTGCAGCACCAATATCAGCGTGTTCGTGATACCCGCATTCGGTACAAATGAACTTTTCGCCATCTCGATTAGACTTGTCTTTATGACCGCAATTCCGGCATTCTTGGCTGGAGTATTTGGGATTAACTTTGATTACAACCTTTCCTTGCTTTGCAGCGAGATACTCGATCTTCAGAATTAATTCGCCCCAGCTAGCATCGGAGATAGAGCGGTTTAGACCTGTTTTCCTTGACTGTCCATTCTTAAGAAATCTACTTGTTTTCTCATCAACTTTTACTCGACATCGACGCATCATACCGGAGATGTTTAAGTCCTCCAAAGCAATCGCGTCAACGTCACGAGAGACTATTTTATTAGCAACTTTCCATTGGTAAGCTTGGCGTTTATCGCTAATCTTCTGGTGGAAAAGTCCTAGTCTTTTAGCAGCTTTTTTGCGGTTTTTGCTACCTTTTGCTTTTCGACTAACCCGTCTCTGCCTAATCCTCAGAGTGCGCTTAGCTTTTTTAGTAGTTGAAAATTTGGGATTTTCGATTTGAGTTCCATCTGATAGATAGACTAATTTCGTAATCCCCATGTCGCAGCCAATTACTTTGACGACATCTTTGAGAGGTTTCGTCATGTAATCGGGAACAGATTTGTCCTCAATGCGAACCGAAACATACCAACCATTTTGTCGCTTTCTTACGGCGCAAGCTTTAATAGTAAAGCCATTGGGAATTAGGCGCGAGTTGTGGAAACGCATCCAACCTAATTTGGGTAAGTAAATCTTACTACCTTGGGTTTTCACTCCCATCACGAAAGTAAAGGAAGTGAAGTTGCTACGGTTCTTAAACTTAGGAAAGCCACGCCCGTCGAAGAAATTTTTATAGGCAATGTCTAGCCGTTTGACGTTTTGCTGTAGAACAGTTGAGTCTATTCCGCCGAACCAGGGTCTAGCTGCTTTTAACTCGGGCAATGCGGTGATTTGAATGTCGCCTGGATTGCGCCGAGGGTTTTTAACTTTCCCATCTTTATCGGTTTTACTCATTTTCCAGGGTTCGCCAGTTGCACCATTTTTACTAACACAACTGGTCAAGGGACAAGCTTCACTTTGCATTCTAATATCGCAATAGTTACCTTGAATAAACTGCTGACTGTACTGAGTAATTCTGTCGTTGAGACACCAATTGTAATGGCTTCGCAACATATTTACCCAATTGGACATTTTTAATTCTTGTGTTGGATTTGGGCGCAACTTGTATACATAGTTTGTCAACAAGTCTGACTCCTCATTTTTTGAGTTGTTATTAGTATATAGCAAAATACTTGTGGGTTTTTAGTTTTTTATATTTTATTAATCTTAATAGAGATGATTTAAATTTATACTTTTACTTACAAAGCCGTCCTATAAGGACGGGGTTTTCAACCCAATTCTCTGATAAAATATGGACTGACCGCTATCCTGGGGACATATTTAATATCCACATTAGGAGGCTCAACCGTTATGGCAGCTACGATCGCAGGCACAATCAAAGTCAACGTGGTCAATGTCACCGATCCCAAATTCGCCGGTGTCTACACAGGTGACTTTTCCTACGACGATACACATCTGACCAAAGTCGGCACAGAGTTCCTGGTCATGAATGATGGTGACTATCAAGTTCGACCAGGACTGCTATCTCTGAACTTTAGATTTCTGGACTTTGCTACAGGTTTAACTCCTGTCACCTATACGGCCAGTGATGATTTAAACTTCCCAGATAATCCTATTTTGTTGTTTGAGAACGGAATTCCCACTCAATTTGGTATGCAAGTTGCTCCGGGAAATGATGGCGGAGTTTGGGGTGGAAATAACGGATTTATTTTTGTAGATCCTGGGATATTTAAGTTCGTCTTGCGAAATGGAACTATTGGAGGTGAGGGGCTAGTGACCTTAGAAATTAACGAATCTCCTCCTACTGCCGTACCGGAGAACGCCTCCCCATTGGCCTCATTGTTAGCCTTTTTGGGCTTGGGTGCAGCTCACTTGTGGAGTCTCTGGGCTTCGGAATTACACTTCCCGACAATCTTTTAGGCTTGACTTTTATTCGGTTTTGTAGAGATCGCTGTGAATTTTAAAACCTCAAAATTGAGGAATACTACTTGAGAGCTCAGCCAAGCGCATGACAATTACACCCGACGCACTCCTGACCAAAGAAACCGGGTTTTTCAATTCATTTGACGGCTATAACCAAGATTTTCTCCAAAAACCAGGTTTTTGACCTCCCCTGCGATTCGCGCAATCGATTAACAGTGAAAAGCTCGATCGCGCCCGTAACAGATAAGTTTTGTGAAGCAACCTCTACACACTTCCAGATGTATGAATTTACGATCGCGCGTAAGAGCAAAAAACATTGTGCTAGAATCCATCAATACGCAGTCGTAGGTTGGGCACAGGCCGAGAAGAGCAATCTTCTTGCAGTCTAGGGGAGGTTGTAGGTCAGCCACCATTTGGGTCTTCCCAGTTGAAAGCCACCCTGCAACATGAGCCTAGAATCTGCAACCGCAGCCGAGTGCGGCCCAGCGGTGGGAGTGTCGCGCTAGAATTGGCATTACGAGTTAACACTCGAACAAAAACGCTCGTTGTGCGAGCGTGACCTCAAAACGGGCACATAGCAGGTGGGAATAAATTATGTTTGAACGCTTCACAGAAAAAGCAATAAAAGTAATCATGTTGGCCCAGGAAGAAGCTCGCCGCCTGGGTCACAACTTCGTAGGGACAGAACAGATCCTTCTGGGTCTGATCGGAGAAGGAACCGGAGTTGCAGCCAAAGTCCTCAAATCAATGGGGGTTAACCTCAAAGATGCTCGGATTGAGGTCGAAAAAATCATCGGGCGCGGTTCGGGCTTCGTAGCAGTCGAAATTCCGTTCACCCCTCGCGCCAAGCGGGTTCTAGAACTGTCCCTCGAAGAAGCCCGCCAACTCGGACACAACTACATCGGCACCGAACACCTGCTGCTAGGCTTGATTCGCGAAGGTGAAGGAGTCGCGGCCAGAGTCCTGGAAAATCTGGGAGTAGACTTGTCGAAAGTCCGCACCCAAGTGATTCGGATGCTGGGAGAAACCGCAGAAGTCGCAGCCACTGGCGGGGGCGCTCGCACCAAAACGCCAACCCTCGACGAATTTGGCTCCAACCTGACTCAAATGGCTGTCGATGGTAAGCTTGACCCGGTAGTCGGTCGGCAAAAAGAAATCGAACGGGTAATTCAAATCCTCGGTCGCCGTACCAAAAATAACCCGGTGCTCATCGGCGAACCCGGAGTCGGTAAAACTGCGATCGCCGAAGGTCTGGCCCAGCGCATCGCTAACAACGATATCCCAGACATCCTCGAAGAAAAGCGAGTTGTCACTCTCGACATCGGCCTGCTGGTCGCCGGTACCAAATACCGGGGTGAATTTGAGGAACGTCTCAAAAAAATCATGGATGAAATCCGCACAGCGGGTAACGTGATTTTGGTGATTGACGAAGTGCACACTTTGATCGGTGCAGGTGCGGCGGAAGGGGCGATCGACGCAGCGAACATTCTCAAGCCAGCTTTGGCTAGAGGCGAACTCCAGTGTATCGGCGCTACAACCCTTGACGAGTACCGCAAGCACATTGAGCGCGATGCAGCCCTAGAGCGGCGCTTCCAACCGGTGATGGTCGGCGAACCTACTGTTGACGAGACGATCGAGATTCTCTTCGGCCTGCGGGAACGCTACGAACAGCACCACAAGCTGAAAATCTTGGACACCGCCCTAGAAGCTGCAGCCAAACTCTCTCACCGGTACATCTCCGACCGCTTCCTCCCAGACAAAGCAATTGACTTGGTAGACGAAGCAGGTTCCAGAGTCCGCCTGATCAATTCTCAACTTCCCCCCGCAGCTAAAGAACTTGACAAGGAACTCCGCCAAGTCCTGAAAGATAAAGACGAAGCGGTGCGTTCTCAAGACTTTGACAAAGCTGGCGAATTGCGCGATCGCGAAATGACGATCAAAGCCGAAATCCGCGCTATTTCCCAAGCCAAAAAAACCGACTCGGCGGCCCGTGGCGACACCGACCCATCGCCAGTAGTTACCGAAGAAGATATCGCTCAAATCGTCGCAAGCTGGACGGGCGTCCCGGTCAACAAACTAACCGAATCCGAATCCGAAAAGCTGCTGCACATGGAAGACACCCTGCACCAGCGTTTGATCGGCCAAGAAGAAGCAGTAAAAGCCGTTTCCCGCGCCATTCGTCGCGCTCGCGTCGGATTGAAAAATCCCAATCGCCCGATCGCCAGTTTCATCTTCTCCGGGCCCACAGGCGTCGGCAAAACCGAACTCACCAAAGCCCTTGCTTCCTATTTCTTCGGTTCCGAAGAAGCCATGATCCGGCTGGATATGTCCGAATACATGGAACGCCACACCGTCTCCAAACTCATCGGTTCTCCGCCCGGGTACGTCGGCTACAACGAAGGCGGCCAACTCACAGAAGCAGTCCGCCGCCGTCCTTACACCGTCGTGCTGTTCGACGAAATCGAAAAAGCCCACCCCGATGTCTTCAATATGCTCTTGCAAATATTGGAAGACGGCCGCTTAACCGATGCCAAAGGTCGCACCGTGGACTTCAAAAACACGCTGCTGATCATGACTTCAAACATCGGTTCCAAGGTGATTGAAAAAGGTGGCGGCGGCCTCGGTTTCGAGTTCAGCGACAACCAAGCCGATGCTAATTACAACCGCATTCGCTCCTTGGTTAACGAAGAACTCAAGAACTACTTCCGCCCAGAATTCCTCAACAGACTTGACGAAATTATCGTCTTCCGTCAGTTGAACAGGGAAGAAGTCAAGGAAATCGCCGTCATCATGCTCAAAGAAGTGTTCGGCCGCTTGACAGAACAAGGAATCACGATGGAAGTGACCGAGAAATTCAAAGAACGGCTGATAGAAGAAGGCTACAACCCCAGCTACGGAGCCCGACCCCTGCGCCGCGCCATCATGCGGTTGTTGGAAGACAGCTTGGCTGAGGAAATTCTTTCCGGTCGCATCAAAGACGGCGACATCGCCCTTGTGGATGTGGGCGATGACGGGATTGTCAAGGTGCTGCAAGGTCAAAAGCGGGAATTGCTGCCCCAAGGCGCTGAGTAAGATTGAGTTGGACGCCGCGAGTAAAGTTGTGAAATAACCAATCTCGCAGTTGCAAATAACTCGAAATCTTCACGTAAAAAAAAGGTAGAGAATTAAAATTCTCTACCTTTTTTATGAGTTAATATCAAGAGGATACTTATTATATCGGGTACGGTCGATTGACAAGGATAAAATTGGTTCGTAGTGCGGACTTTAGTCCGGCTCTGTTGCGGAATAAAGTCCGCAGGCGCGATCCGTTTTTGTGATGCTAATCGACCGGACATGATATTACGTCAATATTTGATGAATAGGGAAACCACAGACAAACGCAAATAAACGCAGGTAATTGTAAGATAGTTTGCATTTGTTGCAATTCCAGTCTAATAATTAACAGCGATATATTTCAAAGGTAAGCTGTAGAGAATTGAAATTAAATATTCGAGGTGATTGTTTCTTGACATACAATTTGAATATCTCTACAACTTATTAGATAATTTGTGGCAATTATATAGCGAGGACTCAATGACATCGGAAAAAAAGAATTTAGCTACAGAAGTAGCAGAAGTGCAGGCTGAAACCTGGTGGCAAAAAGCCTGGAAGTCGCAGCGAGAAAATCTACAAATCGTAATTATTGCTTTGGGTTTAGCAATATTGATTCGAGCGCTGGTGGCGGAACCGCGCTTCATCCCCTCAGATTCTATGATACCAACTCTCCACGTGGGCGATCGCGTCGTGGTCGAAAAAATCTCCTACTACCTCGAACCTCCAAAAACTGGCGACATCGTAGTATTTGTCCCCCCGGAAAAGTTGCAAGAACAAGGCTTTACCCAAGACCAAGCATTTATCAAGCGGGTAATTGGTTTACCTGGTCAAACCGTCGCTGTTAAAAAAGGTTTAGTTTATCTCAACGACAAACCCCTCGTCGAAAAATATATTGCCGAACCTCCTAAATACCAGTGGGGGCCTTATCGCGTCCCTGAAAATCAATACTTTGTGATGGGAGATAACCGCAACAACAGCAACGACTCTAGCCGATGGGGATTTTTACCTCAGCAGAATATCATCGGCCGCGCTGTAGTGCGGTTTTGGCCGCTAGAACGTATCGGACAAGTTTGAAGTCATCAGTCATCAGTCATCAGTCATTAGTCATTGGTCATTGGTCATTGGTCATTAGTCATTAGTCATTGGTCATTGGTCATTGGTCATTAGTCATTGGTCATTAGTCATTGGTCATTAGTCATTGGTCATTA